>NZ_JARGEE010000929.1:0-911 GCF_033794485.1 Streptomyces sp. MB09-02B | reverse complement strand
CTGGTTCACCGCCGAGCCACGCACCACCGCCAGCACCGGATGACCGAGGCGCCGCGCGTCCGACAGCCGCTCGACCACCACCATCCCGACGCCCTCCGCCCAGCCCGTACCGTCGGCCGCGTCCGCGAAGGCCTTGCAGCGGCCGTCGGCGGCGAGGCCGCCCTGCCGGGCGAAGGCCTCGTAGGCGCCGGTGGTGGCCATCACGGCGGCGCCGCCGACCAGGGCGAGGGAGCACTCGCCGTCGCGCAGGGCCCGGACGGCCTGGTGCAGGGCGACCAGGGAGGAGGAGCAGGCCGTGTCGACGGTGACCGCCGGGCCCTCCAGACCGAGGGTGTAGGCGACCCGGCCGGAGAGCACGCTGCCGGCCGAACCGGTCAGGGCGTAGTCCTTGCCCTCCTCGGTGGTGACGGCCAGGGTGGCGTAGTCGAAGTGTCCGGCTCCGACGAAGACCCCGGTACGGCTGCCCCGCAGCGACAGCGGGTCGACGCCGGCCCGTTCGAGGGCCTCCCACACCACCTCCAGCAGCAGCCGTTGCTGCGGGTCCATCGCCAGCGCCTCGCGCGGCGAGATGCCGAAGAAGGCGGCGTCGAAACCGGCGAGGTCGTCGAGGAACCCGCCCTCCCCGGGGAAGGCGGGACCGTCGCCCAGCCCGGCGGTGTGCCAACCGCGGTCGGCGGGGAAGGGGGTGATGCCGTCACGGCCCTCCACGACCAGACGCCACAGGTCCTCGGGCGACGTGATCCCGCCGGGCAGGCGGCAGGACATGGCGACGACGGCGACGGGGTCCCCGACGAGCGCCGGTGCGCCGGCGGGTTCGGCCGCGTGTGCGCGCGTGTGTGGCTGTGCCGGTGCGGGGACCAGCAGGGTGCGCAGCTCGGTGGCCACGGCGGTGGGGGTGGGGTGGTCGAAGG
>NZ_JARGEE010000928.1:0-944 GCF_033794485.1 Streptomyces sp. MB09-02B | reverse complement strand
ACGTCCACCACGTCGACCTCGAAGCCGTCGTGCTCCCGGACGCGGCCCAGCAACCAGTCGGCGATCACCGGCCCGAAGCGGCCGGTGCGGGTGACGCTGGTCATCGGCAGCAACCGCACCGGCCGCTTCGGGCCGGTGATCGCCGACTGGTTGCTGGGCCGCGTCCGGGAGCACGACGGCTTCGAGGTCGACGTGGTGGACGTCGCCGAGGCCGACCTGCCGACGACGTTCGCACCGACCGCCGAGGCCACGGCGCGACTGGCCGGGATCACTCCGAAGCTGGCTGAGGCGGACGCGTTCATCGTCCTGACACCCGAGTACAACCACTCGTACCCGGCGGCCCTCAAGAACCTCATCGACTGGCACTACGAGGAGTGGCGGGCCAAACCGGTGGCCCTGGTCTCCTACGGGGGCATCTCAGGGGGCCTCCGCGCGGCCGAGCACCTCCGTCAGGTCTTCGCGGAACTCCACGCGACCACCGTCCGTGACACGGTCTCCTTCCACAACGCCCACGCGGCCTTCGACGACACCGGCCGCCTCCGCGAGCCGACCGCCCCGGACGCGGCGGCCAAGGTGATGCTGGACCAACTCTCCTGGTGGGGGCAGGCCTTGCGCGAGGCGAAGGAGAAGCGGCCGTACGGGGGGTGAGGGGCCGGGTGCCCGGCCCGCAAGGCCGTGGACGGATGCGGAGGCGCGGCACGGCGAAGCCCCTGCCGCGCTTCCCCAGGGGCGCGGGGAACTGCGCGCGCAACCCCACACGACCCGCATCCGCCCGAACGAACCGCGTTCCCCCGAGCCCTCACCTCACCCGGGCGACCGGCCGAAGCGCCGGCGGCATTGCGTAGCGGGAGGGGCGAACAGGGGGCGCGATCAGGGGGCGCGAAGTGGTTGCGCGGGGGCGAAAGAACCAGGTGACCCCCACGGCCACCCCCGCACATCAGCAA
>NZ_JARGEE010000927.1:0-944 GCF_033794485.1 Streptomyces sp. MB09-02B | reverse complement strand
TAAAGAGCAAGGTTCGAAACAGGGCACATCGGCACCCGTTGGACATTTTCTCCCCCTACCGGCTTGGAACTGCGCGACGCCCAGGACTGCGTGTGCGTCGCGCAGTTCCAAGCCGGTAGGTGGAGAACATGTCCAACGGGTGCCGATGTGCCCGGTTTCGAACCAAGGAAAGCGTCTCGATGAGTTCGATGCTGCCGGAAGGCGTTGGGGGTTCGATGTTCGTGGTGATCAGCCAGAACCGTCCCCCGTGATGGCGCAGCGTCGGCGTAGTGGCGAGTCGTCACGAAGCGCGCGGCCAGCACCTCGTTCTTGCCCGACCCGGCGCTGAGGAACAGCACCTCGACGACCACCACATTGACGATGACGAATGCCCACATCGCCCAACGCGCCGTGTCCCCCCCTCAAGCACGGTGCCAAGGGACGAGGGACGATCAGTTCCCCCGCAGGCCGGTCGCCGTCGAGTCGCGGCATCTACGCCGACGAACCCCCGCGCTTACGACCGTGGCGGCGGGCTCAGCCCGTTGCGCGCCGAGTCGCTCTGTCCTGGGTGGGGTTGGCCGCCGGCTCCTTGGCCGACGACAACTCCCCATGCCGGAACGCGACCTTCCGGCACACAGGACACAGGACCCGCTGATTGCCGTCGACGCCCCCCAGGCTCTGCCTCACGAGGCACTTTCCGGCTTGGCATCCGGAACCGACATGGCCCAGATACCCATGGCGTCGAGGACGTCGCGCAGCCCACGTAGCGCGACCGTGAACACACCCTCCCCTGGATCGACGAGGAAGTCGGCCTCCCAGTGTCGGGGCGCCTTCACCTGCGCGCGAGGATCCCGCCTGGTGGAGCAATCGCGGCGGAGCTGCACCCGGCGATTTCACAACCGTTACAGTGATGCAGAACCTGTCCACCGCGCCGGAGCCGACCTTGCCGAACCTGTCCCACCTCG
>NZ_JARGEE010000926.1:0-945 GCF_033794485.1 Streptomyces sp. MB09-02B | reverse complement strand
TCTCTGTTTTTTTTTTTTTTTAAGGGAAAGACGGGCTAAGGAGTTTTTGCCTTTCTCGTGGGCTCGGGGATGTTTATAAGAGGCAGGGGGTGCGCCGGAAGTCGGCGAAGCGAGGGTGTTCGGCGCGGCGCCGGCCGGCCTCACCGTCCACGGCGGAACCCGGCTCCACGCTCTGTCCGGACGACTGACCGGAACCTCGTGTGGTGCCACGCCCGTTGCCGCTCTGCCCGGCTTCACGCCCGGGTCCATGGCCGGGTCCATGGCCGGGTCCATGGTCGGCCGCCGGGTCGGGACCTCGGGTACGGGAGGGCCTGGGCTCGGCCTGGTTGCCGGAACTCCGGCTGTTCTCAGCGGCGTTCGGCGCTTCCGCCGCACTCGGGTGCCGTACGTCCCGGGCCGCGCCCGGCGTCGACGAGGGCGCCGAGGACGGACGGGGCGGGTTGCCGGGTCGCGGGGGTACTCCCGCGACCGGCGGCCGCTGCGGGCGGCGTGGCACGCTCGGCCCTCTCCCGGCCGAGGGCGCGCGGTCAGGGTGAGGCGGCACCGCGGAGCCGCCCACCGGACGGGAGCCGAGCGGAGGCAGCGCTCCCGGCGCACCGGAGACCGACCGGTCCGCCCCGGACTCCCCCCTCGCCGACGGCACCGATCCAGCCTTTCTGTCGGCGGACGATCGCGCCCCGGAGCCACCACGGGCGGACGGACCTGCCCCAGCGCCACCACCGGAAGACGGGCCTGCCCCCGAACCACCACCGACAGACGGTCGGGAGTCCGATCCACCACCGGCAGACGCCCGGAGGCCCGAACCACCACCGGCAGACGCCCGAGAGCCCACGCCACCACCGGTGGCAGACGCCGGGGAGCCCGATCCACCACCGGCGGTCGGGTTCGTCGGGGCCGTCCGGCTGCCCGGTGTCGAGGTCGACGGGTCCTGGCCCGGGGGTATGG
>NZ_JARGEE010000925.1:0-954 GCF_033794485.1 Streptomyces sp. MB09-02B | reverse complement strand
GGTGAGGGCGGGAGGTGGTCATGGAGGCATCGTCGCTTGTGGTGTGGGGTGTTGGGGAGGGGTTCGTCGTCCCCACCCGCCCCTGCCCGCCCCATTCTCGAGGGGTTGCGCCCCTTTGAGCCCGCCACGGTGCGCTCCTGTGGTGCGGGTCCGTGGAGGTTCTCGCGCAGTTTCCCGCGCCTCTGCCCGGGGTGCTGTCAGGGGCGGCGGCCTCGCTTCGCCGGGTTGCCGGTGCGCTTGGCTGTGCGGCGTTCGTACTGGTCGCGGGCCGTGGTGTATTCCTCGCGGCGGAGGGACTCGCCCGGGGCCTCCTTCAGGGAGCGGAGGAAGTAGGCGGCCAGGGAGCCGAGGAAGCCGATGGTGAGGAGACCGCGCAAGGAGGACTGGCGGGCCGGGTCGGGGCGTTTGGTGTACGAGCCCCAGGTGTGGCCGAAGGCCAGGGCGCTGCAGATGGCGAACATGATGACGACCAGGATGCTGACGAAGCCGCCGACCGCCGCCAGCTGCAGGCCCTCGTAGGCCAGGCGCAGCATCAGGGCGGAGGCGGCCACGGCGGCGAGCGAGCCTGCGGTGACGCCGGCACGGCGGGCCGAATAGTTGCCGTCGTGATTCAGCCAGGTCGTCCCGAAGAAACGGATCGGTTCGGGGAGAGGGCCCGCAGGAGTGGCCCCGGCCGCCGAAGGCGCTCGGCGGCCCTGCGGCTCTGCCGACTCCTGCTGCGTCTGCTGTGCCTTCTGTGCCTTCTGTGCCTGCTGCTCCCGCCGCTCCGCCCGGGTGTTCTTCGGTTCATCGCTCACGCGTCGATTATCGCCCCGGTCGAATTGGGCTTGGCGGCGGCATCGGGGAGGGGACGAACCCAGGGCCACGCCCCCGAAGGCCCCGGCTCCCGCTCGGCCGCGACCACCCGAAAGCCCAGGCTTCCGTTCAGTCGCGGCCCCGGCCGCCCCGTGACCG
>NZ_JARGEE010000924.1:0-956 GCF_033794485.1 Streptomyces sp. MB09-02B | reverse complement strand
ACCCCGGGACGAGCGACCGGCGCCCCGCGAGCGGCGGAACCCGCCGCCCGGTCCCCGCACCCACGTCGAGATCCCGCCCCTGCCCAGGTCCGTCCCGACGACCCCGCCGAAGAACGCCGACGTGTGCGCACTCGGCCACCGCTACGGCGGCTGGGGCAAGGACACCCCCCAAGCAGCCATCTGCAAGGACGTCTACGGCCATTGACCCCGGCGGGCACGCGAACGGGCCCTCCGACGCCGCATCCCACGCCGGGCTCGTCGTCCTCAGGGCCGCTGTCGTGGCGGCCCCGGTGTCTCGCCTCCCGCAGGGCCCGTCTCGTCGAGCCGGGCCTCCAGGCGGGCCAGGGCGGTGCGGACACCGTCGCCGTGGCGGTCGTCCGCCAGCGTGGCCAGCGCCCCCCGGGCCAGCCGCAGATGGCTGCGGGCCGCGTCGGGGCGGCCCAGCCTGGCGTAGTCGGCGGCGAGGTTGAGGTGGAGCGAGGGGTAGAAGGCCCGCACCGCGAGTTCGTCCCGGTCGGCCGGCCGGCCGTCGGAGAGCTCGTCGGCCGCCGACAGCGCCCTGAGGTCCCAGGCCAGTTCGGTGTCCGGGTCGTCCTGGGTGTCGGCCATGTAGTGCGCCAGGGTGCAGCGGTGGAGCGGGGCGCCGTCCTCCCCGATCTCCGCCCACAGCCGCAACAGACGGTCCCGGGCCTCCTCGCGGTCACCCCCGTGGTGCAGCATGACCGCCTGCCCGATCCGGGTCATCACGGCGTCCGGCGCCATCCGCTCCTGTCGCTCCACCACCGCGTCCTCCGCACTTCTCGCCCCCTGCCCGGCCTGTCCCTCCCGACGCTAACGGCAGGCACCGGCAAACCCGGTCAGGCGGCTCTACCTTCTTGAGCGGGTTGATCGAGCCGTTCGTAGGGTTGGGTCGCCCAGGGGTGCCGGGTGTGGCTATCAGGCCGCTGCCGTTCATG
>NZ_JARGEE010000923.1:0-961 GCF_033794485.1 Streptomyces sp. MB09-02B | reverse complement strand
GATCACGAGGGGCTCCCGGGGTGGGCCGTGCGGCCGGTCGTTCGGTGCGGGAGGGACCGGTGCAGGAAGGAGAGGGACCGCTCGGCGAAGTGGGGGCCGGCGTGGGAGTGGCGGGGCAGTTCGACGACGGTCAGGGCTCGGTAGCCGACGGCGGTCAGGGCCTCCAGCACGGGCGGGAAGTCGATCTCGCCCTCGCCGAGCGGCAGATGCTCGTGGACGCCTCGCCGCATGTCCTCGATCTGGACGTGCCGCAGCCAGGGCGCGGCGGCGCGGACGCAGTCGGCCGGAGGGAGGGGTTCGAGGCATTGGCAGTGGCCGACGTCGAGGGTGAGGCCGAGTGCGGCGGGGCTGTCGAGGGCCTCGCGGAGGCGGTGGAAGTCGGCGAGCGTGGCGAGGAGGTGACCGGGTTCGGGTTCGATCGCGAGGGGGACACCGGCGGCGGTGGCGGCGTCGAGGACGGGGGTGAGTGCGTCGGGAAGGCGTTTCCAGGCGGTGTCCTCGTCCGTGCCGGGCGGGGTGATCCCGCTGAAGCAGTGCACGGCGTGGGCGCCGAGGTCGGCGGCGACCCGCACGGCACGGACGAGCAGGTCGGCGCGGCGGGCGCGGTCGTCGGGATCGGAGTCCAGCAGCGTGGGGCCGTGTTTGCGGCGCGGGTCCAGGACATAGCGGGCCCCGGTCTCCACGGTGACGGACAGCCCGAGCTCGTCCAGCCGTCGCGCGAGCCGCCGGGTGCGGGCGGCGAGGTCGGGGGCGAGCGGGTCGAGGTGCATGTGGTCGAGCGTGAGCCCGACCCCGTCGTAACCGAGGTCGGCGAGGAGGCCGAGCGCGTCGTCGAGCCGGAGATCGGCGAGACCGTTGGTGCCGTAGCCGAAGGAGAGCGTCGGGAGGGACGGCAGTGGGTTCATGCCGGGCCCGCCTCGGTGGGACACGCCGACGACGGTCCCGGCGCGCTCCCCTCGAC
>NZ_JARGEE010000922.1:0-963 GCF_033794485.1 Streptomyces sp. MB09-02B | reverse complement strand
CAACGGGCATGCTCGGGTAGTTCCGTTGGCCGATGCAGCTGTCGAGGTGCTCGTTGTCCCTCCGCCCCCGTTCCGGTGAGCAAGTCCCGCCTCTGACTGCGCAGGTCGCGCGGGCGAGCAACCCGGACGGAACGACGGCGATATGGGTGCGCGACCGCCTCGATGGGCTGTGGCGCGACGAGGACTTCGCCGACTGGTACCCGCGAGACGGGCGTCCGGGCCTCTCGCCCGCCCAACTGGCCACCGTCTGTGTGCTGCAGTTCCTGCTCGGCCTGTCGGACCGGCAGGCCGCCGAGGCGGTCCGCTGCCGCATCGACTTCAAGTACGCCATGGCCATGGAGCTGGACGACCCAGGCTTCCACCACAGCGTGCTGGCCGACTTCCGCGACCGTCTCGCCGAAGGCGACCGTGCCGACCGCCTCCTCGACCTCGCGTTGGCCCGCCTCAAGGAGGCCGGCCTGGTGCGCGAGCGCACCACGCAGCGGACCGACTCCACCCATGTCCTGGCCGCGGTGCGGGACCTGACCCGCCTGGAGCTGATCACCGAGGCGGTCCGCGCCGCACTGGAAGAAGTCGCCGGTATCTCCCCTCACCTGCTGGACGAACTGGTCGATGAGGACTGGGGGCGCCGCTACGGCCGCCCGGTCCGCCTGGGCAAGAACCCCACCAAGCCCAAGACCAGGATCCTGGCCACCGGAAACGACGCCGTCCGGCTTCTGGAACACCTTTACCGGCACGGGGCAGACCGCACGTCCGGCCCTCGGATCCAGGCCCTGCGACAGATCATGGTGCAGAACTACCACCGTGACGCCGCAGGACACCTGCGCTGGCGCACCGCCGAGACGGAAGGCGGGCCCGGGCTGCCGCCCTCGGCCCGGGCGGTCGTCTCTCCCTACGACACCTCGGCCCGCTACGCACGGCACGGACACATCATCAGCTGGAAGGGGTTCTCCGCTCACCTGA
>NZ_JARGEE010000921.1:0-977 GCF_033794485.1 Streptomyces sp. MB09-02B | reverse complement strand
TCCGCCGGCTGCGCCGGTTCCGGGGATTCCGCCGGTTCCACCGCCGAGCGTGGCGGAGGTGGCGACGGGGGTGATCGTGCCGAGGGGGCGGCCGGGCTCCGCCTTGCCGGTGGCCGCGCCCAGGCGGCGCAGCAGCATCGCCACGTCGGTGCCCTGGGCGCCGTCGTAGGTGTGGAACTCGTCCAGGACGACGTACGTCAGCCCGCCGTCCTGCCAGAGCGGGACGTCCGGGATCCGCTGGAGGAGAAGGTCCAGCATCTTGTAGTTCGTGAGCAGCAGGTCCGGCGGGTTGGCGCGGATGGCCTCGCGGTCGGTGATCAGGCGGCTGTCGGGCGAGAGTTGGGTGGGGGTGATCGTGCTCGCCCCGGACTCGCGGGCGTAGGAGCCGGGAGCGTTCTCGTCCTCGTCGCCCGGGGGGCGATTGCCGGAGGCACCGCCGATGTAGATGCCGGCGGTCACGGCGGAGAGGGCGCCGTTCTTGGCGAGTAGGTCGTCGATACGGCGGGCCTGGTCGTCGGCCAGCGCGTTCATCGGGTAGAGGAGCAGCGCCTTGACGCCCTTCACTCCGGCGGCGCGGGCGCGGGCGCAGTGATCGAGGATCGGGATGAGGAACGACTCGGTCTTACCGGAGCCGGTGCCGGTCGTGACGATCGTCGGCTCGGGGGTGTGGCCCGACTTGCTGGACAGCCGCCGCCAGGCGGTTGCCTGGTGGGTATAGGGGGGGATGTCGGTGGGGAACCAGTCAAGGGCCTTCTCCCAACCGGGGGGCGCTGCCCGGAAGGGCGTACGTACGCGGAGGTACGGGCCCCGGAAGAGCCTGCTCTCCGGCCGCTCCAGGAATGCCTCAAGCTCCTCGCGGACGTCGTCGTCGGCGAGCGCGAAGCTCGTCGTCAGGTACGCGGCGAGGGCACGACGCAGATCCTCGGCGGCCAGGGAGGGAAGCATGGCGGGGTGCTACCTGCTTTCCGGGGCGGGGG
>NZ_JARGEE010000920.1:0-981 GCF_033794485.1 Streptomyces sp. MB09-02B | reverse complement strand
CCTCCCCCGACCTGCCCCTCCTGCCCGCCGCCGCGATCCTGCTGGGCCTGCTGCCCGCGTTCGCCGTACCCGGGCCGACCGCCGCCCCCTCCGAGGAGGAAACCCCGTGATCCGCTTCGAGGATGTGTCCGTGACGTACGACGGAGCGGCAGAACCCGCTGTCCGGGGCGTGGACTTCGAGGTCCCGGAGGGTGAACTCGTGCTGCTCGTGGGGCCGTCGGGGGTCGGCAAGTCGACCGTGCTCGGGGCGGTGAGCGGGCTCGTGCCGCACTTCACCGGGGGCACCCTGAGCGGCCGGGTGACGGTGGCCGGACGGGACACCCGTACCCACAAGCCGCGTGAACTCGCCGACGTGGTCGGCACGGTGGGCCAGGATCCGCTGTCGCACTTCGTGACGGACACGGTCGAGGACGAACTCGCCTACGGGATGGAGTCGTTGGGGCTCGCCCCGGACGTCATGCGGCGCCGGGTGGAGGAGACGCTCGACCTGCTGGGTCTCGCCGACCTCCGCGACCGCCCCATCGCCACGCTCTCGGGCGGCCAGCGACAGCGGGTCGCGATCGGGTCCGTCCTCACCCCGCACCCCCGCGTCCTCGTCCTGGACGAGCCGACCTCCGCCCTGGACCCGGCCGCCGCCGAGGAGGTCCTGGCCGTGCTCCAGCGGCTCGTCCACGACCTGGGCACGACCGTGTTCATGGCCGAGCACCGCCTGGAACGCGTCGTCCAGTACGCCGACCGGGTCGCCCTCCTCCCGGCCCCGGGCGCCCCGCCGGTCCTGGGCACCCCGGCCGAGGTGATGGCCGTCTCGCCGGTGTACCCGCCGGTGGTGGACCTGGGCCGCCTGGCGGGCTGGTCACCCCTCCCCCTGACGGTCCGGGACGCCCGCCGCCGCGCGGAACCACTCCGAGAAACCCTCGCCCTGAAGGGGCGCGGGGAACCGCGCGATCAACCACGCCCCACCCGCACCCCGCACACGACAGA
>NZ_JARGEE010000091.1:0-25065 GCF_033794485.1 Streptomyces sp. MB09-02B | reverse complement strand
CGCGATCCGAAGGCGACGCTCGCCCCGGACCTGGTCAACCGGGACTTCACGGCGCCCGCGCCGAACCGGTTGTGGGTCACCGACCTGACGATGATCTCGGCCGCGTCGAAGATGTCGACGTCGGCTGGCCCGAAGGCGCGGAGCGAGGCCGTGCCAGGCGGGGTGTGATCGCCCGCGGGCGACGTGAGTAGAAGGCCGGGGCCGGCTGTCGAGGTCCCGGCCTTCGGTCTGCGGCGGCCAGACTGCCTGCCCCCACCGGCCTGCTGGACGTACGCACCGATTGACCGGCCGACGTCCGTCCTCGACGACGTGGTCGTCGAAGGGCTTGTCCGCGGTGCTGTAGGAGGCACCGAGCTTTTTGAGCCGGTCCTCACGACGCCGCGCCCTATGGCGCGTTCGTGCGCCAGTGGCAGGTGTGCATGTGCGCCCGCCTGCTGACCGAGGGAGTGGCCGAGCCGCCGTGCTACCCGCCCACCGTCCTGACCGGTGTCCCCGAGGATGCCGAACATGCCTTCGAGGAGACCTTTGGTCCGGTCGTGATCCTGGAGACGGTCGACGACACGGACCACGCGGTGGAGCCTGCGAACGCCTTCCGCTACGGGCTGACGGCGGGTGTCCTGACCGGCGACGCCCGTCGCGGACTGGACATCGCCCGCCGTCTGGAGGCGGCGATCGTGCATGTCAACGACCAAGCGGTCAACGACGAGCCGAACATGCCCTTCGGCGGGGTGAAGGAGAGCGGCTGGGGCCGCTTCGGCACGGGCTTCGCGGCGGAGGAGTTCACCGAGCTCCGCTGGATCACGCTGCGCGGGGAACCTCACGACTTCCCGCTCTGACGCATCGTGCGGTACTGCCGTCACTCTTCACCCATATGACAGTCACTTCCATCACTGATGTATCTGTCGATTGAGTACCTGCTACCGTCATGGCTGTGATTGCTAAGCCGGATCTACGGGAACGCCGTCGCCTGGAGACCCAGGCTGAGATCGAAGACGCCGCGCTCGACCTGTTCGAGAGACAGGGTTGCGAGCGCACGACCGTGCTCGAGATCGCGCAAGCGGCCGGCGTCTCGCAGAGCACCTTCTTCCGGTACTTCGCGACGAAGGAGGACACGGCGCTGGGATCGCACCGCGCCTTCGAGTCCGCTTTCGTCGCGCGCCTGGGCGATGCCGGGGCCAGACCCTTGAACCTTCGCGGCATCGAAGAGGTCACAGCCGCAGCCCTGAATGATCTGAGCACCGATGGGGCCGACGTGCTGGGCCGCATGCGGCGGGTCCGCGGCCTGCTCATGCGGGACACAGCCCTGCGCAACGCGGCCCTGGGGTGGGAGGCCGAACAGTGTCAACGGTTCCTGGGCCTCCTGGCGGACGCCACCGGCACCGAGAGCGTGGACCTCCGGGTCCGGATGATGCTCGAGACCGTGAGTGTCACACTGCGCGTCACATTCGACGAGTGGGCTTCACACCGGGCCCTGGAGGGCGACGCCGATCTGGTCGAGGTCTACCGCACCACCTGCGCCCGCCTGCGTGACGTGGTCTCGGACTGACTCGTGCGACACCGGGCCGCGGCCTGCCGGCCTCTGACCCATCACGGCGCCTACGCCGAGCAGATCAGCAAGTCCACCGAGATGCTCGGGCCCATCCCTGGCCATCCATGACGACACCTCAGGAGCAAACCTCTTCATGCGCGCCCTGGTTCTCGACCAGCCCGGCCCCTGCGACACCCTACGACTGGCGGACCTGCCGGTCCCCGAGCCCGGGCCGGGGCAGGTTCGGATCAGGGTCGAGGCCTGCGGACTGAACCCGTCCGACTACCAGCGTGCCGCCTACGGCATCCCCGAGTGGACCTGGCCCGCCGTTCTGGGACTGGACGTCGTGGGCATCGTGGACGAGCTCGGCGCAGGCGTAGCGAACGTCCGCACGCGGCAGCGCGTGGCGTACCACGCGGACATTCGAGAGCGCGGCGGCTTCGCCGAGTACACCCTGGCGGATGCCCAGGCTGTGGCGCCGGTACCGGCGGGCCTCGATGCGGTCGCCGCGGCTGCTCTGCCCTCGGCCGGCATGACGGCTTATCAGGCGGTGGTGTGCCGTCTGCACGTCACCGCGGAGGACACCGTTCTCGTCACCGGCGGTGCCGGGGGCGTCGGCGGCTTCGCGGTCCAACTGGCCGCAATGGCCGGAGCACGGGTGCTGGCCACCGCGTCCGCCGACAATGCCGCGTATGTGAAGGGTCTCGGCGCGGATGCCGTCGTCGACTACCGCACCGAGGACGTGGCTTCCCGTGTA
This sequence comes from Streptomyces sp. MB09-02B, assembly GCF_033794485.1. NCBI lineage: Bacteria > Bacillati > Actinomycetota > Actinomycetes > Kitasatosporales > Streptomycetaceae > Streptomyces > Streptomyces sp. MB09-02B. The sequence goes on along the minus strand of NZ_JARGEE010000091.1, from coordinate 22,780 downwards.
CGGGAGCTGACCGAGGGCCGGGGTGTGGACGCCGTGGTCGACACCGTGGGCCCGGACTCGGCCACCAGGAACCTGGGTCTCCTGGTTCACGGTGGCCGCCTCGCCGCGATCGCGGGGCGGCCGGACCTCGGCGTTGTGCCGCCGTTCTCCATGGCGCCCTCCCTCCACGAGATCGCGCTCGGCGCCGCGTACACGGTCGGAGACGAACGAGCGCGCGGGCAGTTGTCGACGATGCTCACCGAGTTGCTGTCCATGGCGGCCGACGGGCGGCTGGACCCGATGGTGGCCCGGACCATCGCCCTGGAAGACGTGCCCGCCGCGCTGACCGAACTGTCGGGTCGCCGGGTGCGGGGCAAGCTGGTTCAGGTCTTCCCACGCCGATGAGACGTACGTCCACCACCTCGTCGACGACACCGTTCCGCCGCGGCTGACCGTGAGCGGCCATGTGAGGAGACCCCGTGCAACCGACACCGCCTCCCTTCGACACCGAGCTTGATGCTGTTCTGCAGGCGATGGCAGCAGAGGGCAGCACCTTGCCGGATCTCACCGCGGAGGGGATCGCTGCCGCGCGCCAGATGCTGGACGCCGCGGTCTCCGACGACGAACAGCTGAGTCACCAGGGCTTCTTCGAGGTCGAGGACCGGGTCGTACCGGGGCCTGAGGGTGCCCCCGGCGTGTCGCTCCTGATCTGCCGCCCTGTGTCGTCCGGCGGCCCTCGGCCCGTGATCTATCACGTCCACGGCGGCGGCATGGTGATCGGTAACAACCGGTCCGGTGTGGACATGATCGTGGGCTGGGCACGGGAGTTGGACGCGGTGGTGGTGTCCGTCGAGTACCGGCTCGCACCGGAACACCCGCACCCCGCGCCCATCGAGGACGTGTACGCCGGCCTGTCGTGGACGGCCGATCACGCGCGGGAGATCGGCGCTGATCCGGAGCGGATCGTCATAGCGGGAGCCAGCGCGGGCGGTGGCCTCGCCGCCGGGCTCGCGCTGCTGCTCAAGGATCGCAAGGGGCCGCGGCCCCTCGGGCAGTTGCTCATGGGGCCGATGCTGGACGACCGCAACGACACACCGTCCGCCCGCCAGATGCAGGGCCTGGGCATCTGGGACCGTACGGCCAACGAGTCCGGCTGGACAGCGCTGCTGGGCGGCCGGCGTGGTGGCCCGGACGTGTCCCCCTATGCGGCGCCCGCCCGGGCCGAGGACCTGTCCGGGCTGCCCCCTGCCTATCTCGACGTCGGCTCGGCGGAGACCTTCAGGGACGAGGTCGTCGCGTACGCCTCCCGCCTCTGGCAGACCGGCGAAGTGGCCGAACTGCATGTGTGGCCGGGCGGCTTCCACGGTTTCGAGGGCTTCGCCCCGCAGGCCGCCCTCGCCCGTACGGCTGTGGCCGCGCGGTTGAACTGGCTGCGGCGGCTCCTTGCCGAGTGAGCGAAAGGTCGTCCGTGCAGCCACGTGGTCGGCAGTCCCCGTCGCATGAGGGACGACCTCTCAGAGGACGTTCCGGTTCAAGACGCGATAGTTCATGGATTGTGCCAAGTTATGGGCGTTTCGCCGGTTGCTCGTTTTGCGAGGTTGGAGATCATGGTGAGGCGGATCATGCTCTCGGAGTGGGCGGGTTTGGTCTCGTAGTCCCGGGCGAGGCGGCGGTGCATCATGATCCAACCGGTTGGGTCGGCCGCGCGGCGAGGTGCTCACCATGAGGGCGAGTCCTGTTCCGCGCGGCCTTGAGGTCTCCCACGCGACGACGCGGCGGGAGAACGCGTCGCGGATCGCCGAGAGCCACAGGGGACGGATGACGGCCCTGATCCACCGCTCGGTGTTCGACGTCCCACGGACCAGGCACGGCCACCCGCCGGGCATCAACGGCTTCATGGTCCTGGCGAAGCTCGACGAGATGGCGGAGAAGCCCAGGTAGGTCCTACTCGGCAGCCAGGCTCTGCGTACCGATCACCGCCAGCAGCTCCAGCTTCTCGGCGTCCTCGGTGCCCGGCTCCGCCGAGTAGCCGAGGATGCGCAGCCCGCTGCCGTCCATCCGGAGCACGTTGCAGTCCAGGGTCAGCAGGCCCACCTGCGGATGCTCGATCGTCTTGCGTGAGACCTCCAGACTGCCGACGACACCCGCCTCCCACAGCTCGGCGAACCGCTCGCTGCGCGCGTGCAACTCGGTGATCAGTCGCCGCAGTTGACGGTCGGCGGGATACCTGGCGGCGGCGGACCGCAGCTCGGACACCATGCCGATCTCCAAGGCGCGCTGTTCCTCTTGCGTGTGCCGGATCCGGGTGGACGATCCCAGGAACACCCCCCACGCCCCGTTGCGTTCGAGGCCGCGTGCGCCGGACGTGTCGCCCAACAGCGCCTGGTACATCGGGTTGGTCATCAGCAGCGTCAAGGCGGCGTCGGTGACCGCGACCGGTGTGTCCACCAGCCGGTCCAGCAGCCGAAGGACGCTGGGCGGGATGTACGACGGCACCATCTCGGGGCCTGGGAGCACCAGCCCGGCCAGCCCGAACAGGTACGCCCGCTCGTCTCCCGTGAGCCGCAGCGCCCGTGCCAGGGCCTCGACGACCTGATCGGAAGGGTTGCTCGCCCGGCCCTGTTCGAGGCGGGTGACGTAGTCGACCGAGATCCCGGCCAGCAGGGCCAGCTCCTCACGCCGCAGCCCGGACGCCCGCCGCTGTCCGCCGAGGGGCAGCCCGGCCGTGGCGGGGGAGACACGGTCGCGCCAGCGCCGCAGAGCCTGTCCGAGTTCGGTCACGGTCATGCCCTCAGTGAACACCGTCGGCCGGGCCCGTGCCTGGTACTGGCAGTCCCAGGAAGAAGGGTCTCCTGGCTGTCCGCCGGGCGGGGCAGGAGTGTGGCGGCATGACGACAACACTGATCACCGGAGCGAACAAGGGGCTGGGCTTCGAGACCGCCCGCCGCCTCATCGCCGCAGGCCACACCGTCTACGCGGGCGCCCGCGACGCCGAGCGCGGCCGCCGTGCCGCCGACGAGCTCGGCGCCCGGTTCGTCCAGCTGGACGTCACCGACGAGGCCTCCGTCCAAGCCGCCGCGAAGACCGTCGAGGCCGAGGGCGGGCTCGACGTGCTGGTCAACAACGCTGGCATCGAGGTCCGGGGCGAGGATAACAGCGTGGCCGGTGCTGCGGATGTCACCGCCGAGGAGATGCGGACCGTCTTCGACACCAACGTCCTGGGCATCGTCCGTGTCACGCACGCCTTCCTCCCGCTGCTGCGACGCTCGGCCGCGCCGGTCGTGGTCAACCTCAGCAGCGGCCTCGGCTCCGTCGGCTACGTCTCCGACCCGGGCCACCCGGCCCACCGCTACCCGGGAATGGCCTACGCGGCCTCGAAGGCCACGGTCAACATGATCACCGCGCACTACGCGAAGGCCTTCCCTGCCATGCGGATCAACGCCGTGGCGCCCGCTTTCACAAAGACGGACCTCAACGGTCACACGGGCATGCAATCCGTCGAGGAAGGCGCCGAGATCATCGTGCGCATGGCGCAGGTGAGCCCCGACGGCCCGACCGGCGGCTACTTCGACACCCAGGGCACGCTGCCCTGGTGAGGCCACAGCGGCACGAGCCGGGGCGGCATGCGTCCCGGCAGTCCTAAGCAACTCGCGTGACCGGTCCAGCAGTTCATCGAACGCGAGACATGCTGGACGGCAGCCACCACGAGCGAGCCCACCGCGGCCCGCATCAAGTCTGACGGCGTGTCGGCGATGTCACCGCCCTCCGTGGCCCGGACAGCCTCGTTGCCAACCGTCGCTCACGGCCTGCGCCGTAGCAGTGTGGAGGGGCCTTGTAGCCGGGCCGGCTCACGCCACATTCCAGATCGTCTTCCCCCCCACCTCACCGATCCGCCGACGTCCCGCACGGACACCGAAGCCGATGCTCCTTCATGGGGTGTCCGGCTGTCCGTGACCTCGTCTTCCGCCACCGGGGCGTGCGGCGCGTCGGACAGACCATCTCTGGACCGGAATTGATGAGGAAACTCGGAAATGGCCGCGCGGTCGCCGTACTGCTGACTTCTGTCCTCGTCGCGGCCCTGGTACTCGCCTTCGTCGTGGTGCAGACCAGAGCGGCGACTCTCCAAGCTCCGGCGTCGACAGAGCGACGGGCTTACGACGACGGTCTCTATACGGTGCGGCTCGGTGACACCGTGGGGACCGAGCCTGATCGCTTTACCGCCTGGCTCACAGGCCGGCAGGCCGCCGAACTCGTCACCACACCGGGTGTGCTGTCGGTGACCCGGCTCCCAGGCCGGGCGGCGGTGCCGATGCTGCCAGGCTGCCACTCGGCGACCGCCTCCGCCGCCCCTGCTCCCGCTCCCTCCCCTTCACCCTTGCCCGCACCGATCCCACCGGCGGACGGCGGCGTCACATCACCGGGCGACGATCACACCGCGCAGTCCCCGTCCGGTCCTTCCCGCCCTGGCCGCCCCGGCCGGATGGACCGGAACGAGCAGGGCCACGGGGCGAAGGCCCCAGCCCATCCACCCGGCGAAGCCAACCGATCCCACGGCCGGGTCGCGAGTAAGGCTTCTCTACGGGTGGCCGCATACGGCGTTGTACGCAGCCGACATGCGCGAACGGCGACATCGGACCGCATCTGACCTGCTCGCGCCACTCGTGCCCCGATTACTGCCCTCCACCACGTCTGTCGCCGGGTCCTCCTGATGCGCTCCGAATCCGCGAAGCAGGGCTCCCTGTGAGCCGCGCGTCAGGAACCACCGGTGGCACCCCTGCCTTATTCATGTCGGCCCTTCCGAGACAACGGACATGACCATGAATCCGCCCCGCCGAAACCTGCTGACCTCGGCGGCCGCCGCCGCGGCCACAGCCACCCTGGGCGCATCACCGGCTACCGCGGCGCCCGGAGGGAGCCGACGCACCGAGTCGACGGGCCTGGCGCGAGAAGCGGGCGGCGGCATGCCGAAGGGCCGTATCTTGTGCCTCTGGCAGCAAGCTGCCAGAACGTCGACGCGGTTCGGGCCGTGGAGCCTGGGCGCATGAGCAATGACTTCCGTCTCGGCGGTGACCTGGTCATCAACCGGCTCGGCTTCGGAGCCATGCGCCTGCCGTCCCAGCAGGGCATGGGCGGTCCCGCCCGCGACCCCGAGAACGGCCGTGCCGTACTGCGGCGGGCCGTCGAACTCGGCGTCAATCACATCGACACGGCCGACTTCTACGTCAGCGCCGGCGGCGTGGTGCGCGCGAACACCCTGATCCACGAGGCCCTGCGCCCGTACCCGTCCGACCTGGTCATCGCCACCAAGGTGGGCCCGATCATCGGCTCCGGCGGCCTGCACCACGCCATAGCGGCCGACATGCGCGGTCTCGTCGAGGCCAACCTCGAAGGCCTGGGCGTGGACCGCCTCGACGTGGTCTACCTGCGCATCGGTGCCATGGAACCCCCGCGCGGCGAGTCGCTCGCCGAGCGCTTCGAGGCTCTCGCGGCGCTGCGCGAGGAGGGCTTGATCCGCCATCTCGGCCTCAGCAATGTCGACACCGGCCATCTCGCGGAGGCTCGCGCCATCGCACCCGTTGTGGCCGTGCAGAACCACGCCGCTCAGAGCGACGAAGCGGACCTTCTGGCCGCAAGTGCGCCCCGGTTCACGGAGACTGTCGGCCTCGACCTGTGCACCGTCGTCCCCTCGCTGGCGGGGCCTTCCCGGCCCGAGGACCGGGTTCCCCTGGACCAGGCCAAGTCCCGCTTCCGTACGGCCCTCGCCTCCATTCGTCAGCAGGGCGAGGGCGGTGACGGGCGGACCTCCAGCACCGCCACCGTCGTCATCGACGGGACCGCGCACGAGCTGTCCGACGGTGCGGTGGCTGTCGCGGCCATCACGTCCTGCACCAACACCTCCAACCCGGCGGTCATGGTGGCCGCGGGCCTGCTGGCCCGCAACGCCGTCAGGGCGGGACTGCGCAGCAAGCCCTGGGTCAAGACCACCCTCAGCCCCGGCTCACGGGTCGTCATGGACTACTACCGGCGGGCCGGCCTCATCCCGGATCTGGAGGCCCTGGGCTTCCACCTGGCCGGGTTCGGCTGCATGACGTGCATCGGCGCCTCGGGCCCGCTCATCGGCGCGGTGTCCCAGGCGGGGGCCGACACCGGTCTGACCGTGACGTCCGTGCTCTCGGGAAACCGCAACTTCGAAGGCCGCATCCAGCCCGACGTCGCGATGAACTACCTCGCCTCGCCTCCCCTCGTCATCGCCTACGCCCTCACCGGCACCATGGACATCGACCTGCGCACCGAGCCCCTCGGCCACGACCAGCAGGGAGGCCCCGTCCACCTGCACGACATCTGGCCGGATCCGGCAGAGATCGAAGCCGTGATGGCCGCGAGCATCGACGCGGCGATGTTCACCGACGCCTACGGACACGTCTTCGCCGGCGACAGCCGGTGGCAGGACATCAGCGTGCCCGCGACCGAGAGCTTCGCGTGGGACGAGGACTCCACCTACATCCGCCGGCCCCCTACCTCGACGACATGACCTTGGAACCCGAGGCTGTCAAGGACATCACCGGGGCACGGGTGCTGGTCAAACTCGGCGACAAGGTCACCACCGACCACATCTCCCCGGCCGGCGCCATCGTCGCCTCCAGTGCGGCGGCCGGATATCTCGAGGAACTCGGCGTATCCGCAGCGGACTTCAACACGTACGCCTCCAGGCGCGGCAACCACCAGGTGATGATGCGGGGCGCGTTCGCCAACGTCAGGCTGCGCAACCAGGTCGCCCCCGGCACCCGTGGCGGCCGGACCCTCAACTTCCTCGCGGACGGCCGTGAGAGCTCGATCCACGACACGGCGGCCGCCTACCGTGCGACGAAAGTCCCCATGGTCGTCGTGGCCGGGAAGGACTACGGCGGCGGGTCCTCGCGGGACTGGGCCGCCAAGGGGCCCGCGCTGCTGGGCGTCCGCGCGGTGATCGCGCAGTCCTTGAACGCATCCACCGGTCGAACCTCATCGCCATGGGCGTGTTGCCCCTGGAACTCATCGACGGCGGCCCGCGCGACCTGGCACCCACCGGCGCCGCGACGATAACCGTCTCCGGACTGGAAACCCTCAACACCGGACACATCCCGGCCACGGTCCTCGTCCTCTCCGACGGCCGCGAGTTCACCGCCCGAGTACGCCTGGACACACCCCCCCCCGCGAGGCCGACTACTTCCGCCACGGCGGTGTCATGCCCTACGTTCTTCGCCAACTTGCCGGTTCTTGACCTGACGTGAACGAGCGCCCTGCCCCTGGTTCTTCTGTCCTTGCGGGGTCTGTCAATCGAGCGGCCCTGTCTCACATTCGGTGGTGACGGAGCGTCGTGACGAGTCGCCGACATTCGTGTGAGGGATGTCAACAAGCTTGTTCAGATGGTGTTTTCGGGCCTGTGCCCGCTGGTCATGGACGAATGGTCGACAAGGGTGAGCGGATCGTGGTGCGGGCCAGGGCGAGCGCGCGGCGAACGCCGCAGGACATGGCGCCGTGTCCGGTGTGCGGGGTGTCATCGACATCGTGACCCGCCATGCCGCGGCGCATCTGCCGTCGGCGGGCTCGGCCGCCAGCACGATGCAGAACCTCTGGTCCATGGGTGGTGCCATCACCGAGGACTTCGACGAGGACCCCGCGGCGTTCTCCCGGGAGGGCGCCAACTGGTTCTGGGAGACCGTCACCCTGTGGGACACCGCCGACCAGGACGCGGGGTTCCACGCCTGGGTCGACGGCGTGCACGCGGAGCTCAAGCCGCATGTGCGGTCCAACTGTTACGTCAACCTGTCGACCGACAACGGTGCCGATGGGCGACGTGGGGTGTGGGGGAGTACCGAGAGGTATGCCCGGCTGGAACGGGCGAAGGCCGACTGGGACGCGCAGAACCTGCTGCGCTTCAACAAGAACATCGAACCTGCCAAAGCTGTCTGAGACATCGTCATGATGCCCCGTCAGGCGCGGAGAGCGGCTCCCGGAGGGCAGCCGCTCTCCGCGCCTTCGTACTCAGGCCTGGGGTCGGGCGGGGCGGGCCGTCGGGGCGCCGAGCAGGCCCGGGGCTGCGGCGAGCAGTTCCCGCAGTACGGCGGTCGCCCTCTCGACGAGCTCGGCCGGAACGCCCTCGAAGAGGGCCTCATGGGCCGACGCGTTCACCAGGACCGCGCGCTCGGCAAGCGCGACGCCGTCGGGTGTCAGCCTGAGCCAGGTGCTGCGGGCGTCGTCCGGGTCGCTCTCCCGCTCCAGAAGATGGCGGCCCACCAGACGGTGGGTGACGTTGGTGGTGCCACCGGTCGAGAGCATCAGCGAGCGGGCGAGTTGGTTCGGCTTCATGCGGTACGGGGCGCCGGACCGGCGCAGCGCCACCAGCATGTCGAACTCCGCCGGGGTCAGCCCGAGCTCGGTCAGCTCACGCCGCATCACGCTGTCCAGCGTGCTGGACATGAACATGATCCGTTTGGTCAGTTCCGAGGATGGGCGCTCGACCTCGGGCAGCTCGTTGCGCCAAGAATCCATCCATGTGTCTACGGGATCCGGTGTCGTCGTCACATGTTGCATCGTAGGTCACTATCGGTATAGCTTTCCAGTTAGCTTTACAGAAAGCTTTCGACCTAGAGAGGTGGGCAGCATCATGTCCGTCCCCCGCATCCTGATCCGCAACGGCCATGTCATCGACACCGAGCCCGAGCCGGTCGCGCTCCCGAACACTGACGTCCTGATCGAGGACGGCCGGATCATCGCCGTCGGTGCCGACCTGCCGGCGGACGGGGCCACCGTCATCGACGCCACCGACAAGATCGTGCTCCCGGGCTTCGTGGACACCCATCGGCATGTGTGGCAGTCGGCGCTGCGCGGCGCGGCCGTGGACGTCGACCTCGGCGCGTACCTCGGCATCCTGGCGAAGTGCGGCCCGAAGTTCAGCCCGCAGGACGTGCACACCGCGACCCTGGCCGGCGCACTGGAGTGCCTCGACTCCGGCATCACGACCCAGCTGGACTACTCGCACATCTCCTACTCGCCGGAGCACGCGGACGCCGCCATCGACGCCCTGGGCGCGGCGGGCCTGCGTGCGGTCTACGGCTACGGCACCCCGGTCACCGGTGGCGGCAGCCTCGACGACGTCCGCCGGATCCGCAGCGAGCGGCTCTCGGACGACAACGCCCTCGTGACCATGGCGTACGCCCCGCTCGGCCCCTCCTTCACTCCGATCGAGACGGTCGCCGAGGAGTGGCGGGTGACGGGCGAGCTGGAGCTGCCGGTGACCTTCCACGTGAGCGCGGGTCCCGTCAACGTCCGGCCGATCACCGCCCTGCGAGACGCCGGCCTGCTCCGCGAGAAGATCCTCTACGTCCACGGCAACACGCTCGACGACGAGGAGCTGAAGCTGATCGCGGACTCCGGCGCCGCCGCCTCGGCCGCGCCCGGCGCCGAGGCGATGCTCGGCAACAACTCCCCGGTCGCGGGCCGGCTGAAGCGCCTCGGAGTCACCACCGGTCTCGGCGTGGACGCGGTCACCTCGGCGCCCGGCGACATGTTCTCGCTGATGAGGGCCGCCCTGCTGGCGAGCCAGATCGTCGACGAGCCGCGGATGACCTGCGCGGACGTCCTGAAGATGGCCACCCTGGACGGCGCCGCCGCACTTGGCCTCGCCCACCGCACCGGCTCGCTGCGTCCCGGCAAGCAGGCGGACATCGTCCTGCTGCGTCTGGACGGCATCAACACCCTCACCGCCGAGCGCGACCCCATCGCGGCCGTCGTCACGTCGGCCCACCCTCACAACGTGGACACGGTCCTGGTGGCCGGACAGGTCGTGAAGATCGACGGACGTCTCGTCCACGCGGACCTCGGCCGAGTCACGCGTGAGCTGCGGGAGACCGCGCTCACGGTCGCCGGCCACTGAAAACGAACGAGAAGGACAACTCCCATGCGCGCACTGCACGTTCCTCGAACCGCAGCCCGGTCAGGTGGTCCTGGTCAACGGTGCGAGCGGCGGAGTGGGCCGGTACGCGGCCCAGCTGCTCGCCGCCCGCAGTGTGACCGTCGTCGCGACCGGCACCCCCGACGACGCGGAACGGCTCAGCGAGCTCGGCGCCACGACCGTCGTGAACTTTGCCGTCGGCCCGGTCGCGGACCAGGTCCTGGCCGTCCACCCCGACGGCGTCGACGCCCTGGTCAATCTGGTCGGCTTCGCCCTCGCCGACGTGCCCCTGGAAGCGGTCCGCAAGGGCGGCCGGGTCGCGACCACGACCCCGGCCCCCGACGCCGACGCGCTGGCCGGTGCCGGGCTGGCCGGCGGCATGGTCTTCGCCCAGCCGGTCCGCGAGACCACGGAGCCGCTCGCCGAACTGGCGGCGGCTGGTCTCCTCTCCGTCGACGTGCACAGCGTGCTGCCCTTGGAGCGGGCCGCCGAGGGCCTGGGCGTCCTCGCCGCGGGCCAGGCCCGCGGCAAGATCGTCGTCACGCTCGGTGACTGATCTCGCAAGTGTCTGAGGCAGGGCATCCATCAAGTACCTGAGAACAAAAAGGAGTTGTGTCATGGCTGGACGTCTGGAAGGCAAGATCGCCGTGGTGACGGGCGGTGGCGCCGGTATCGGCCGGGTCATCGCGCAGAAGCTGTCCGCGGAGGGCGCGGATGTCGCCGTAGCCGATGTCAACGACGCGGTGGAGACGCGGGAGCTGGTCGAGGCGAACGGGCGCCGGTTCTTCGCCGCGAAGGTCGACGTGTCCGACGAGGCCCAGGTGAACGCCTTCGCCGCGGAGGTCCGTGAGGCGCTGGGCCCGGTGGACATCGTGGTGAACAACGCGGCCATCGCCATGCTGAAGGACCTCGACAACACCACGTACGAGCAGTGGAAGAACCTGTTCTCCATCAACGTGGACGGCTACTTCCTGGTCACGAAGGCCTTCGTGCAGGACCTGAAGGACTCCGAGGCCGGACGCGTGATCAACATGTCGTCGTCGAGCTACTGGGAGGCCCCGCCGATGTTCCTGGCGTACGTCTCCGGGAAGGGCGCCGTCAACGGCTTCACCCACGCGCTGGCCACCGACCTCGCGCGCTGGGACATCACGGTCAACGCGATCGGCCCCAGCGTCGTACGCACCCCCACCACGCGCCGTGAGCTGACCGAGGAGTTCTTCGGACACCACGCGCAGCTGCAGAACCTGAAGCGCGAGCAGACGCCCGAGGACGTCGCCAACCTGATCGCGTTCCTCGCCTCCGACGAGGCCTCCTTCATCACCGGCCAGGTCCACCTCGTCGACGGCGGTCTGATCCGCCGCTGACACCGGTACGTGGGCGCGCGCTCTTCGGGAAGCGCGCCCGCGCCCGGCCGTATGGAAGTGCCCGCGCCCACCTCTTTCCCCTCGTACCGGAGTGACCAGCGCCGGCAGCACCGCGCACGGCTACCTCGCGCTGCCGCCGTCGGGCCGCGGACCCGCGGTGATCGTGATCCAGGAGTGGTGGGGACTGACCGATGACCTGGCCGACGTGACGGACCGGCTGGCCGCGGGGGCTTCGTCGCCCTCGCTCCGGACCTGTACGGCGGCCACGTGGCCCACGACTTCCAAAAGCCCGTCGGATGATGCTCGCCCTGCCCGTCGAACGAGGCGTCGAGGTGCTGTCCGGCGCGGTGGACTACCTGCTCTCCCGCCCCGAGGTGACGACCGACACGATCGGCTTCATCGGCTTCTGCATGGGCGGCGGCCGTGCTCTACCAGGCGGCGGTGGACCCCTGGGTCAGCGCGGCCGTCCCCTTCTACGGGGTCATCCGGGGCGAACTCCCCGACTTCTCCGGCCTGAAGGTCGAGATCCAGGGGCACTACGCGGAGACGGACGTCACCGTGTCGGCCGAGTCCCTGGCGGAGCTGCGGGCGATCGTTCCGGCGCAGTCCGGCATCACTCCGGAGATCCACGTCCACCCCGCGCAGCACGCCTTCTTCAACGACAGCCACCCCGAGGTCTGCCACGCGGAGTCGGCGGCCAAGGCCTGGGAGCGCACGCTGGAGTTCCTGCACAAGCGCCTGGACTGACGCCCCGGCGGGAATACGCGACATCAGGCCGGCGCCCGGGGTGCCCGGCGCCGGTGCCGTCGTCCTTTGCCCGAGCGCGGTCTCCACGAGCAGGTCGCGCCGACGCGATCTCGCCCAGAGGGCCACACCTGGCGGGGCTGGCACCACCACGTCACCCTCGTCTCCGTCGCGCACGCCTTCTGCACCCTCCAGCGCAATCACCCGGTCCCTAAAGGGACGGCGCCAGCCTGAGTCTCTGCCAGGTCGCCCGCGAACTGCAGTTACTCCTCGCGGTCTGGACCGGCGCCTGCCCCACGTGTCACCGCGACATGCCACAACTGATACCGACCTGACCAAGCATTACTAGGGCCTGCGCCAGTAGTTGATCGTTAGAAGTTGTGTGACTTCTGCTGCTGGTGCGACAGTTCCCCGTCGGGGCCCGAAGCTGGAACCGTTGCTGCTGTCTGATGACGAGCGGGCGGTGTTGGATGTCGTCCACGAGGTCGCGGGCGGTGGCGGCACGGTTCTGGGCCATCGCCTCCAGCGCTTCCATGGCGCACCCGCCCGCGGGCGGATGCGCGGCGCCGATGGTGAGCAGCCACCGCAGCGTGGGCTGGGACCGAGCCACCTCCGTGGCCAGCCAGGCCGCGAGCCCGCTGGGCCCTGGGGCGAAGGCCACCCGCATCAGGTTCCGCTCGGCACTGAACACACCCACGGGGAACTCATCGAGGCGAGCCAGCATCCGCTGCACCCCCGCCGGCACATGCGTAGAGATCGTCCCCTCCTGTGGAGGGAGGAGGCCGGCCAGCCGGTAGGCGTGATCGCGCTCCATGGGTCCCAGTTGCAGTGCCCTGGCCTGGCTCGCGACGACCTGCGCCGAGGGGCTCGTGGCGCGCCCCTGCTCCAGCCGCACCACATAGTCGACCGACAACCCCGCGAGCTCGGCCAGCTCCTCGCGGAGCAACCCCAACGCACGTCGCCCGGGCCGCGCAGTCCGCCCGACGTCGATGGGGGAGAGCCGGTCGCACCGCCAAGGGTCTCGTCCACTCCACCGTTGTGTCCGCCGGACAGCCGTTGTGCCTGGTACCGGCAGTCCTAGGTCGCAGAGGGCAGTGGTTCCGCTCTTGGCACGGGCCGAGAGTGAACGCATGACCAACATTCATCACTGGAGCCAACAAGTCCCTCGGGTACGAGACCGCCCGCCGGCTGATCGAGGCCGGCCACACCGTCTTCGTCGGCGCTCGCGACAGTGAGCGCGGCCAGGCGGCCGCCGACGCACTCGGCGCCCGTTTCGTCCAGATCGACGTGACCGACGACGCGTCGGTGGCCGCGGCCGCCGACGACATCGGAGCTCGCGAGGGCGGCATCGACGTCCTGATCAACAACGCAGGTGTTCTCGGACCATGCAGCCCCGCCGACCAGCTCACGGCCGCTGACGCCAGCGCGGTGTTCGAGGTCAACGTCGTGGGGATCGTCCGGGTGACGCACGCGTTCCTGCCCCTGCTGCGCAAGTCCGCCAGCCCGGTCATCGTCAATGTGTCCAGCGGCATGGGGTCGTTCGCGCTGGCCCACGACGCCGAGCGCCTCGAGAGCCAGGCCATCGTGCCGCTCTACACAGCGTCGAAGGCCGCCGTGACCATGCTGACCACGCAGTAGGCGAAGTCCTGGCCGGACCTGAAGGTGAACGCGGTCGACCCGGGCTTCACCGCGACCGACTTCAACGGGCACCGCGGCCCGCAGACAGTGACCGAGGGCACCGACGCGATCGTCGCACTCGCCACCATCGGGGCGGACGGACCGACCGGAACCTTCCGTGACCGTCACGGTGAGGTGGCCTGGTGATCCACCTCTGAACCCGGAGCGTGCCCGGCAGGGAGCAGGCCGCCCTGGGCGCGAGCCCTCGGTGACGTCCCCGCTTCGTGGAGCGTCGCAGGAAGGCCGTGGACGTGAAGGACGCGCGCTTCGAGCAGAACTGCCGGAGGGCGCCGCGAGGTACCTCCGGACGCCCGTCGGTACCGTCGTCGGGACGTGACCCGTGACCATGCTCCGTCCACGCCGACCAGCAGGCTGATCGTCACGGACGCCTCGTCCAGGAACGTCACCGCATGGCGACCGCCTCCGAGGGGCTACGTCGGCACGTTCATGATCGAGACCTACCTGTTCGAGGCGACACCCGCAACCTGTGCCGCGACTACAACGCCCCGTACAGCCTCGTCGGCTCTTCACCAACAACGGGCAGGCCGGCACCGGGTGAACCATGGTCGCTCCGGCACGGGGCCATCCACGACGGACCTCAACGGTCACACGGACATCACTCCGTCGAGGAAGGCACCGAGATCATCGTGCGCATGGCGTATGTGGGCCCCGACGGCCCGACCGGCGGCTACTTCGACACCGAGGGCACGCTGTCCTGGTGTGAGACCAAAGCTGCACGCGCCGGGGGTGGCGCGCCCTCGGCGCGCAGTCGTACCGCGGCCTCCAGGGCCAGCTCGGTGAACTGCCCAGCAGCAAGTCGGCGGCACCTGGCTGGTCAACCTGATGCGTGAGACCGTCGAACGTCCCGACACGCTGGTCGACATCAGCGCGCTGCCGTTGCAGGACGTCACGGTCACCGAACGCGGGGGGCTGCGCATCGGCGCCCTGGTGCGGATGGTGGAGGCAGCCGCCCACCCCACCGCGCCGCGGCCTGGCTGGAAGAGCGACGGAAGTCCGCTACGTGCTGGCGATCCCCAAGAACGAGGTCCTGCCGCTTCCGGACAGCCGTACCGGGGCAGGCCCGCGAACTGTTCACTCTCGTGCCCGAGGCGACGTTCGAGGGCCGCTCGTGCTTAGGCGATGCCAAGGGGCCCCGCGAGTACGACTGGGCCAGCATCCAACTCGCCCCCACCGCCGAGGACTTCGAGCGGGCATCTGCTGATCCGCCGCTCCACCGTGCCCAACAAGAAGGACAAGGAAGCCGGCGCTCTGGTGCGCAAGATCGTCTACTTCCTGTGCCACACCCGCCCCCACGCCACCCTGGCCGAACTGATCACGGCGGCCGGGCAGCGGTCGATGGCTGAGGAAGCGTTCCAAGCCGCGAAGGGCCAGGCCGGCCTGGACGAATACGAAGTGCGCAAGTGGCTCGTGGTACTGACACATCACCGTGTGCATGCTCGCCATGGCATTCCTCAGCGCCGTCCGGAGCCGCCACATACCCGCCCAGCCAATGCCACCCGCCCCCCCAACCGTGAACGGATCCGCCGTCTGTACGACCGGATCGTCCTCGCCCGTACCACCCGGACCGCTGGCGCACCCGCCACGAGATCCGAGCCCGCACCAGCCACTACCGCACCCGAACCGCCCGCGCGCACTCACCGTGAAACCACCGGCTGTAGTACTGAGGGCTCGCAGAGAAGCAACACCTGGATTCTCTGCCGAGCCCTAGTTCCGCGTGCCTGACTTGATGTGGTCTGCGGCGTCGCTCAGCGCCTGCCGTGCTTCACGGGTCCATCCCGCCCCGACGAAGACGTGGAAGGCGGTGGGCCAGACGCGCAGGTCGACGTGGGTACCGGCGGCCTGCGCCTTGGCGGCGAACCTCTCGACGTCGGGCAGGAAGATGTCGTGGCCGCCCTGGTAAATGTACGTGGGCGGGAGATCCTTGAGGGTGTCGTGAAGTGGGCTGACGAGGGGATCGGTGACGCTTCTGGCGCCTGCCCAGTCCCGTCCGGCGGCGGCGAGTCCTGCCGGGGCGAGCATGGGATCGAGGTCGATGAGGGCGGCGATGCCGGGGTTGGTCATGGTGACGTCGACCCATGGGGAGAACAGAAGCAGGCCATCCGGGGGGCGTAGCCCCTCGTCGCGGCAGCGGATCGCCTGGCCGACGACCAGTCCGGCTCCTGCGGAGTCGCCGGCGAGGAAGACCGGGTTGTGCCCGGCCCGCTGGAGCACTGCCGGGTAGACGCTGTCGAGGAACTTGTACGCGTCGTCGGCGTGGTAGTGGGGGGCGAGGCCGTAGAGCGGGACGATGACCGTCGCCCCGGTTCGGCGAATCAGTGTCGCGATGATGCTCCAGTGCGGTCCGACCAGAGGACGGACATAGGCGCCGCCGTGCAGGTAGATCAACTCCGTGCCGCTGGCGCCCGACTTCGGTGTCACCGTGGTGACGGTGTGGCCGTCTACGACCTCGGTGCTGACGTGGCAGGAACGCCGCAGGGCAGCCGGGACCGGGGCGTCGTGGCGGGACTGGCGGAGGGCCTCGCGCAGCCTTCCCTCGGTGACGAACACGTTCGGCCTCGTGCGCAGGAACGTGCGGGTCATTCTCATCGCCAGGGACACGATGTCACTCCTCGTCTTGCGTGCGGTCGGCGCGCGGCCGGTTGGCGGTGCTCTTAGGCCGTCCCGTGGATCAGGTTCAGGGCGGTAAGGCCCTCGGAGACGGCGGTGGTCAGTCGGGCCAGGTCGGTGGCGGTGTCCTGTCTCGGATAAGTCCGGGCATCGTGCTGCACTGACCTGCCGTGCCCGGACTTGAGTGAGACGGGATTCGTCGGTGGGTCTCACTCAAGTCCGGGCAGGGAACCGGGCTCTCGTAGTCCAAGGAGTAGTGGGTGCCGGGGGCGTGATGGGTTCAGGCGTCGGCAGGCCCGGTGTCGAGGGCGGCCGCGTCGAATCCAGCCTCGGTCAGGACGTCGGCGGCCACTCCACGGCCGACCTGGGCAAGGCCGATCAGCAGGTCCTCGCAGTCGATGCGGTCGGATCCGTGCTGCTTGGACCGTGCCTCCGCGATGTCGATGGCCTTGCGGGAGTATGGAGTCCAGGCGATCCGTTCGGCTGCCTGGGATGCCCCCATACTCAGCCGGGTTCCGACGGATTGGTGGACCGTTTCCGGTGAGACGCCGGCGGTCTGCAGGAGTCGGGTGGCGCTGTTGTCCTGCGCGGTCAGTCCCCAGAGCAGGTGCTCGGTGCCGATGTAGTTGTTGCGGTGGTGCACCGCTGCTTGCTTGACGTCGGCCATCGCCTGGCGGAGGTCGTCGGTCATCGTCTCGGGGCTGTAGCGCTTGTGCGGGGCATGGAAGCGCTGCTGGACCGCCTGCCGGGTCACGCCCAGGGCGGTGCCGATGTCCGTCCATGAGTTGCCGTGCATCCGGCAGTGCTCGACGTAGTCCTCGACCAGGTCGTCTGCCAAGGCCTGCATCTGGCCTGCGAGTTGGGCGGCGACGGTGAGGAGGGCGAGCCAGTCGGGCTGGTCTTGTCCACCGGGGCGGTGTGCGGTGTCGCACCTCCGGTCGACTTCCGCGATGAGATCGTCCAGGTCTGGAAGAGTCATGAGGCAAGTAGGCCTTGACATTTCCAAACTGTCAAGGCGTACTTGCATCTCTCGCTTGAGGGGGCGGTGCCCGGACATGACTGAGACGTCAGCCCACTTGCCCGGAGATCTCCGAGACTGCCCGGACATCACAGAGACCGGACAGCAGCAACCGAGGCCTGAAGGCGCCGTACTTCCGGGGCAATCGTGCCACCAACCGCCGTACGGAATCCGTACGCGTTTGGTACGTGAAACGTACGCTTCACGCTAGAGTGGCGGGACTGGAGGTGCTGCATGTCCGAGCTGTTCGACGCGGTCGACGCGCTCATCGCGTCCCGTTCCCCGCTGCCGCCCCCGGCGGAGCGCAGGCGGCTGCGCCAGGCGCACGGCCTGACGCTGGACGAGGTGGCCTCCGCACTACAGGTGCGGCGCGCGACGGTCAGCGGCTGGGAGGCCGGCAAGACCGAGCCGCGGCCGCCGGAGCGCGACGCGTACGCCCGCATGCTCAAGCAGCTCGCCCAGCTCTACCCCGCCAATGCTTCGGTGCGCTCTGAGGACACGGCGGTCCCCGAGACGCCTGACGTTGCGGCCGTTCCTGCGCCATCGGTCGCTGAACCGGCTCAAGCCCGCACCGAACCTGCAGCCTCGACCCAGGAGCCGGCTTCCGAGGACACCGCGCTGCGCCCTGCCGCTGTGCCGCATCCGGGGGCCACGACCAGGCCGACGTCGCGTCGGTCGCCCGCGCGGAAGGCCGCCCCCGCCAGCAGCCCAGCCGGTGGCGCCGATCCGCGTTTCGAGAACGGTCCGCTCGCCATCGTCGACGTCGAAGACGGTCAGGTGCTGGCGTACTGCGTCGGCGGCCTGGTACTTGGCGTACCAGCAAAGTCGATTGCGGCCCTGGTGGAGTGGACGCTGCGCGAGGGGCGGCTCGGTCAGCCGAAGCTGTCCGGGCCGGGCAAGGACGCCGACCCGCTGATCGTGCTGACCGACGCCGCATGCGAGCACTACGGCCTGCCCGTCACGCTCACCAAGGAGGAGCGCCTGGCCGGCCGGATCCCGGAGGGCCACAAGGTCATCAAGCAGCTGGCCCGCGCGGACTGGCAGCTGACGAAGCGCGGGTTCGGGCCCTGGGCGCGGATCTATCGCCCCGCGCAGGGCTCAGAGCGGGCCTGCGTGCAGTTGTGCATTCCGTCGTGGGACGCGCTGGACACCCGCCACTGGGCCGATGCCGCCCAGCTTCCGCCCGCCGAACTCGCCCGGCTGCTCGGTACGTACGCGTCGAGGGTGATGACACCGCGCGGTTCCACCGCAGTCACGGGCCTGGAGCTGATGACCGCCCTGCACCCGCCCACCCGCGCCTCCGAACCCGACGAGACGGGCAAGCGGCGCTCCGAGCACAACCCCGGCTCGCTGGGCAAGGACCCGGTGGACTGCGCACCGTGCGAGGCCCCCGACGGCCACCCGCTGCTCGCCGACCTGCCGCGCTTCCACCAGCGCACTCCGGCGGAGGCCCTGGTGGAGGAGGCGTACGACTGGGCACGCCCGCTCACCGACGCCGAATGCCTTCGCCCCCACCTGGTGGGCATCGACGTGAACATGGCCTTCGCGGCGGGCGCCAACGGACTGGTCGTCGGCCTTGGTGCGCCCACCCACGCCAAGGAGCCGGTGTTCGACCCGAAGCTGCCCGGCTCCTGGCTGGTCGACCTCTCCCATGTGGACCTGTCGCGGGTGAAGGTCGGCAAGGACAAGTGGGCGGACCTGGACGCGAGTCTGCTGCCCAGCCCGTTCACGCCGAAGGGCGAGCGCCCCGAGGGGCCGGCCTGGTACGCGACGCCGACCGTGGCGTACGCGGTGGAGCTCGGCTACGAGGTGCGCCCGCTTGAGGCGTACGTCCGGTACGAGAGCGGCCGTTACCTGGACGGCTGGTACAACCGGCTGCGCGACGCGTACCTCGCCACGATGGCTGACCTCGGCGTGCACGCGAACCTGCCGCCGGCCGACTTCCTCGCGGCGATGGACGGCTACCGGCAGCGTGACCCTCAGCTGGCGATCGTGGTGTCCGCGGTCAAGGCGACAGTGAAGGGCGGCATCGGCAAGCTGCGCGAACGCCCCCGCGGCGAGGGCTGGAAGCCCGGGCAGCCCTGGCGGGCCCTTGCCCGACCCACCTGGCGCCCGGACATCCGCGCCGCCGTCATCTCCCGCACCCGGATCAACATGCACCGCAAGATCGTCAAGCATGCGGCGTTCACCGGCCATTACCCGGTCGCGGTCCTGTCCGACTGCGTCGTCTACGCGGCCGACGGGCCCTCCCCGCTGGACTTCCTGCCCTACCGGGACGGCAAGCCGCTGCCGGGCGGCTTCAAGCTCGGCATCAACCCGGGCCTGGTCAAGCACGAGGGCACCCAGAGCGTCCTGTGGGGCGAGGAGGTCCGCGAGCGGTTCGACGCCCCAAAGCTCAACCTCGCCCGGTACATCAAGGACGGCACCGTCACCGACGTCGACAACGGAGAGTAGGAGAAGGCGACGATGACCCTGTTCGGGGACGGCCTGGAAGCCGCGGTACAGAAGGCGTTCACCCGCCCGGCTCCCAAGAGCGCGCCCGCGCAGATGCGGTACCTGGTCAAGCAACTCAAAGGCACCAAAGCAGTCGCCCAGATGCTGCGGATCTCCCAGCGCACGGTCGAGCGGTATGTGAAGGACCAGATCAAGAAGCCCCGCCCGGACCTCGCCGCGCGCCTGGAGCGCGAGGTGAAGGCCCGCTGGCAGCCGCAGATCCGCGCCAAGGCCAAGGAGCGGGCGGCGACGACCGGCGGCATCGTCATCGACACCCGCGCCCGCATGGGCTACACCGCCCCGATCGGGTCGACGGACCAGGACCGCATCCGGCACCTGACCGTCGCCCTGCCGCCCCGCTACGCCGCCCGACTCTTCGACGCCCAGGAGGCCGGCGCCACCGACCAGCAGCTCCAGGAGATCGCCGCCGAAGCGCTCAAGGAGGTGTACTTCCAGGACGGAGGCCGCCGCGCCGGAAGCCTGGAGGAGGTCCGGTTCACCGACATCGAACACCTCGACTTCGAGCTGTAGCCCTCGAGCAGCGAGCTCCGTCGACCACATGGACGCGCCGGTCGGACCGTGTGGTGGGGGCCCCGGGCCGACCGAGGGTTTCGGCCGGCCCGGTGTACCCCTGCCTCACGTCATGGCCGGGACCAGCACGGCCAGCAGCGCGATGAACAGCGTCATGACGCTGAAGAACACGAAGCTGCCGCGGCCGATGGCCGTGGAGACCGACGAGCCGCCCTCGCGGGCGACGTTGTAGCCGATCAGACCTGCGATGGCGGACAGGGCCGCGAGGGCAACCAGGGGCAGAAGCAGCATCAGAAGGTTCTGCACGCTCACGCCGCACCCCGCTGGTTGTGCCCGCGGGAGACGGACTTCGTGTGCAGCTGTTCCGGGATCCAGATCCGGCGCTCACGGGCCGCCTGGTACAGCGCCGTCCTGAACCGCGACCTGCGCTTGCGGACGGTGGCGCCGGTCAGCTGCAGCCGCTCGGCGATCTCGGCGTCCGGGAAACCCATGACCGTCAGGCGCACGACCGCCTGCGTCTCCGGCGCCTGCTCCTCGAGGATGTCCTCGAAGTCCGTGCTGAACACCTCCGACTCGATCTCGTAACTGGTGGCCCTGAGCAGCCCGCCGATACCGGCCTCGTTCGCGGCATCCTCCGTGAAGTCGTACACGGCGTGCAGCCGCGCCCAGCCGACCCGCTGCCTGGCCCACCTGACATACGCGCGCCGGAACACCCACACGCACTGGCCGATGAAGTACGACATCAGGCTGCAGGCGCCGCGCGGTCCGCTGTAGTCCACCTTCCAGCCCCGCCCGCTCTGCAGGTCGCGGCGGAACTTGCGCACCGCCTCGGCGAGCACGTCGACCATGATGACGTCCCGCTCCGTGCTGCTGCTGCGCAACAGCAGCATGTCGTCCTCGTGAACGAAGAACTTCCAGCCCCGGCTCTTGCACTGCTTCAGGGCGAGCCGGGCAAGCGTGCCCTTGCGGAGCATGCCGAGCAGGACCGGCTCGGCCGCCCGGTACAGCTCGATCTCGAACACCTCGTAGGCCGGCCCCTCGAACCCACCGCAGGCCAGCTCCTCGATCCGCGCGGCGTCCTGCTCGATCCGCGCCGCGCCTTCCCCGCCCAGCACCGCGTCGATGGTCTCGACGATCTCTGCATCCACACTCATGGCATAAGCCCCCTCGTCGTGGTCTGCCCCCGACCTCCGACGACGCTTTCGGTTCGCGCGTATGAGCTGCGGAGCAGATCGCTTGTTGTACGGGCTTATGTGCAGGGGAAGTTGGCGAACGTGACACGACAGCTGAAATATTTTTTCGCGAGACTCAAAAGCAACCTGCGGGCCCGCAAATGCTCCACGGACCCGCAGCCGAAAACTCGCACCCGGCATTGACTGGACGAGTCACCCTGTAACCAGGAACCAGAACCGCGCTTTAACAACCAGCAGGCGTGCTCACACCCACCGCATGCCGAGCTCCCGCAGCGCCTCCAGTTGCTCCCGGGTGAGCTTGCCCCGCCTCGACTTGGTGTTCGAGACCCACACGCCCAGTTTCACAACCACCGGTTCCGGCTCGCCGTCGAACGCGATCACCTCAGCCTGGCCGCGCGGCACAGGCCGGTGGGCGCCCTCCCTCTCCACCCACTGCGCGAGGGCCGCAAGACCGTGCTGGAAGGCCGCTGACGCCTTCCCGGCCGCCGACCCTCCACCATTGGCGGCCGGAGCCGCAGACAGCCGTGCAGCGGGCGCCACGCCCAGTCTCGTCAGCCGCCGCTGCTGCTCCTGCGACAGAGCTGCCCAGGAGTTCGCCTGCCTATGGAGCCATCGTCCGAGGTCGTCGCCGTCGAAGAGCACTCCGGGCTGGATGGCTGGGAGCCGGCCGTGGGGTTCGTCGGCGGTGAGGTCGGTGAGGACGCGGTGGTGGCGTTGCCAGTCCAGTGGCCAGGGGCAGTTCCAGTCGGAGTCGATCGCGGCCAGCTGCGCTGCGCGGGCCGTCGCGCGTTCGGGGTTTTTGCCGAGGCCGTGTGTGCGGCGGAGGTTGGCCATGTGCTCCCCGACCGGGACCAGTTCAGTGTCGGCGCCGCCCCAGATCGCGTCGCGTCGGGGGGCGAGGTGGCCGTGGGCGCGGTGGTAGGAGCGCAGTACGGCGAGTTTGGTCTCCCAGGCTTCGTCGCCGGGTTCCCACACCATTCCGGCGTCGTCGAGGAGTTCCTTGCGGTGGTCGTCGAGTTCGCCGGCGCGGTGGGTGCGCCGCTGCTGGTGGACCCAGCGCCCCAGAGGGAACGCCTTGGTGGCGCCGGCTTGCGTCTGGGTGTCGTACGGGACCGCGTACTGAAGCTTCCCCTTGGTGTTGGACACCTGGAGACTGGGACGTGAGGTTCCAGAGGGAGTAGTGCCAGGTGGGAAGCAAGAGCAACCGCAGCAGGCGGTA
>NZ_JARGEE010000919.1:0-985 GCF_033794485.1 Streptomyces sp. MB09-02B | reverse complement strand
GGTCGGGGAGACGAAGCGTTCGATCAGGCGGCGGGTGATGGCGGGGGAGAGGAGCGCGTCGCCGGTGCGGGCCAGGCGGACGGCGGCGACCAGGTGTTCGGGGGTGACGTCCTTGAGCAGGAAGCCGCTGGCGCCGGCGGTGAGGGCCGCGTAGACGTAACGGTCCAGGTCGAAGGTGGTCAGCATGAGGACGCGGGGCGGATCGGGGACCGCGCCGGAGAGGATGCGCCGGGTCGCCTCCAGGCCGTCCGTGCCGGGCATGCGGATGTCCATCAGGACGAGGTCGGGACGGGTGCGGTGGACCGCCTCGACGGCCTGCTCCCCGTCGGCCGCCTCGGCGACCACGTCGATCCCGTCGGCGGAGAGGATCATGCCGAAGCCGGTGCGGACCAGGGCCTGGTCGTCGGCGATCACCACGCGGGGCCGGTCGGGCTCCGTTGGGAACATGGCAGGCGGGTGCCCGGCCGTCACGGGCGCTCCTCGGGGGGTGGGGTGACTGCGCGTGTGGTGCTTCGGGGTGAGTCTTCCCCAGGTGGGTCGGGCGGGGTGAGGGGTATGACCGCCCGGACGCGATAACCGCCGGTCGGGCGGGGGCCCGTGTGGAGGGTGCCGCCGTGGACGGCGAGGCGTTCCCGCAGGCCCAGATGGCCGCGGCCCGTGCCGGAGGCGGCCGCGGGGGTGGGGGTGCCGCCGGTGTCCGTGACCTCCAGACGGAGGGCGGTGGGCGTGTGGTCGACGGTGATCCGCACCCGGGCGCCCGCGGCGTGCTTGACCGTGTTCGTCAGGGCCTCCTGGACGACGCGGTACGCGGCCAGGTCGGCGCCCGGCGGCAGCGGGGCCGGGGTACCGGTGACGACCAACTCCACGGGGACCCCGGAGGCACGGACGCGCGAGGCGAGGGCGGGGAGCTGACCGAGCCCTCTAATACAAGTCCCAAGCTGCCGACCCATAGCCCAACGGACAGTCACGTTGGTCACGAATAAGT
>NZ_JARGEE010000918.1:0-992 GCF_033794485.1 Streptomyces sp. MB09-02B | reverse complement strand
GGCCGGGGTTGGGGGTGGGGCCTTGGGCGAGGCCGGGGCCGGATTCCGCCCCGGAAGCGGAGCCGGATTCCGCCCCGGAAGCGGAGCCCGAGTCCGTGCCGGAAGCGGAGCCGGTGCCGAATCCCGTGCCCGAGCCCGTGCCCGTGCCGAAGCCCGAGCCCGAGCCCGTGCCGAAGCCCGAGCCCGAACTGAATCCCGAGCCCGAGCCCGAGCCGAAGCCGGAGTCCCGGTCGGCCGGGATTCCCCACGCGTCGGTCCGGCCCGTCTCGGCGGTCGTAGCCGGCAGGTCCTCGTCGGACATCGTCAACAGGCCCATCACATACCGTAGTTCGGTCATGGCCGTACGGCCGCCCGACTCGACGGCGAGCAGGGCCTCGCGGGCACGGTCGGGGGCGCGGTCCATCACCTTGCGGGCCGCGCCGGCCTGGATCACCATCACGCTCACATGGTGGGTGACGACGTCGTGCAACTCCCGTGCGATACGGGAGCGTTCGTGCTCGACCGCCAGACGCGTGGCCGCCTCCTGCTGTTCCCGCAGCGCGTGCACACGCTGCTTCCAGGTGTGGATCGCGTTGGCGCCGAGCCCCACCCCGAGCAGTACGAGGAACGGGATCACGCCCGGCGTGACGTACGGGAAGTTGTCCTCCGCGAACGCCGCGACCAGGGCGGCGCCCGCCACCAGACTGCCGAGCGTACGCAGCCGGTACGGGCTGTGGACGGCAGCGCTGTGCGCGGCGACCACACAGGTCAGGAACGTGTACCCGGTCGCCTCGGCCGCCCCCGCACGCTCGTTGAAGACCATCGTCGTGACGATCACCGCCCAGAACGCGGTCAGCGGGTAGCGGCGCCGGACCAGCAGCGGCAGCGCGGTCAGGACGGCGAGGAGCAACTGCCAGGCATGGGGCGCACCGAGGTCCTGCGTCAGGTACGGGGGCGTCGGCAGGGGCGGGGCCTCGGGCGGCACAAGGCAGCACCTGCCGACGCCCCCGTCC
>NZ_JARGEE010000917.1:0-994 GCF_033794485.1 Streptomyces sp. MB09-02B | reverse complement strand
TAAGGGACGGGGGCCCCCCCGTGGTTGGACACGACCACCCCGTCCATCCCCGCGTCGACGGCGAGCCGCGCGTCGTCCGGGTGCAGCACGCCCTTCAACACGATCGGCCCGTCCCAGTGTTCACGCAGGAACGCCAGGTCGGGCCACGTCTTACCGGGGTCGCCGAACATGCCGGCGAAGTGCAGCACGGCCGCGTTCGGATCCTCGTGGACCGGCTTGGCGAGCCCCGCCCGGAACGCCGGGTCGGAGAAGTAGTTGGCGGTCCCGACACCATGCAGGAACGGCAGGTACGCCCGCTCCAGATCGCGGGGTCGCCACCCGAGCAACGGCGTGTCGAGGGTGACGACGAGTACGGAGTACCCGGCGGCCTTCGCGCGTTCCAGGAAGCTCCGGGTGACGTCGCGGTCCTTGGCCCAGTACAGCTGGAACCAGCGCTCCGCGTCCCCCATGGCTTCCGCGACCTGCTCCAGGGGCGTGCTGGACGCCGAGGACAGGACGTACGGCACGCCCTGCGCGGCTGCGGCCCGCGCCGCCGCCGACTCCGCGTCCGGGTGCACGATCGACAGCACGCCCACCGGGGCGAGCGCCACCGGCGCCGGCAGCGCCCGGCCCAACACCTGCACGGACAGGTCGCGTTCCCCCACGTCCCGCAGGAGCCGGGGAACGATCCGGTACCGGTCCAGCGCCTCCCGGTTGGCGCGGGCCGTGCTGCCGTTGCCCGCGCTGCCCGCCACGTAGCCGACCGGGCCGGCGCCGAGCCGGTGTTCGGCCAGCTCCTCCAGCCGGGTCAGGTCGGTGGGCAGCCGGGGCACGGCCCCGCCCATCCCGCCCAGGTAGATCTCGTACTGGAAGTCCGCCCAGTGCTTCGCCATCCGTCCGCCCTGCCCCTCAACCTCGAGAACGCCCCACGTCGCCGACGATCCTGACGACCCGAACACGCGCCGTCCACCGTTCGGCACGGTTGATGCCGGGGGTGAGGGCTGAGGGCGGAGGG
>NZ_JARGEE010000916.1:0-995 GCF_033794485.1 Streptomyces sp. MB09-02B | reverse complement strand
AAAAAAAGGCGTTTCTTCGGCAGGCTAAGTTGTGTATAAGAGACAGGTGGGGGAGCCGCCGTAGCCACCGCCGCCGGTGCTTCCACCGCCGTAGCCACCTGCGCCCGCGCCGCCACCTCCGTAACCACCTGCGGCCGGGGCGGAAGACCCGTATCCCCCGGGGGTGGCCGGAGAGGCCGAGCCGCCCGAGGTGTCGATGACGGCCTCGATCTTCCAGTGCACGTTGAACTGCTCGGCCAAGGCCGCCCGCAGGACGTCCTCGCTGCCGCTGCTCGCGAAGTTGTCGCGGGCGCCCGCGTTGACGAAGCCGATCTGCAGGGTCGTGCCGTCGAAGCCGGCCACGTGCGCGTTCTGGCTGAGCAGGATCCAGGTGAAGCGGCGGCGGTTCTTCACCGTCTCCAGGATGTTGGGCCAGAGCGTGCGGGGGTCGGGTCCGCCGGGGGCGCGGCCGAGGGTGCGGGTGCCGCCGGGCCGGGGGTGGGCGCGGACTGGGCCCCGGGCGCGGAGCCGCCACCGGCGGGCGCGGCCGTCGGCCATCCGCCTGGTCGGCGGCCGCTGCCCGCGGCGGCCGGGGTCGGCCAGGAGCCGGGAGCGGCGCCGCCGGGGGCGCTCGGCGCGTTGGGGTGCGCAGGGGGCGTGGAACCCGCGCCTGGCTGGGTGTGCGAGGGAGCGGTGGGGGCCCCTGCCGGGGCACTGCTCGCGGCGGCGGCCGGGGGGACGGGCGCCGTCTCGTGGGGTGCGGCTGGAGCCATCCCCGTGGGGCCGCTCCCTCCCGGACCGGCCGCTGCCGCGCCGACCGCGCCCCCGGAGCCGTACGCGTCCGAGCCAGGACCCGGCACGCTACCGGGACCCGGCGCGGCGCTCCCGGGGCCGGGCCCAGCCCCCGCACCCCGAACCGCGGCCCGAGCCGCCGCGGGCCCGCCGCCCGACGGAACCTGCGAGGCGGCCGGTACCTGTGCACTGTGCGGAGCCACGGGGGCGGGGGCCTGCGGGGC
>NZ_JARGEE010000915.1:0-1003 GCF_033794485.1 Streptomyces sp. MB09-02B | reverse complement strand
GTCCAGGATCAGACGCATGCGTAGATCACGATTCCTCGCGTCCTCGATCGGCGTCACCTGCGCCGCGGAGGACGAGTCCGTCGGGGTCGCCGCGGAGGCCGTCGCCGGGAGAGCCGCCGGGAGGGCGAGTGCCGCGGCGCAGGTGACGCCGATCGAGGACGCGAGGAATCGTGATCTACGCATGCGTCTGATCCTGGACATAGTCATACATATCTGTCCATCGCGGAATTGACGGGCCGTCGGCTCCGCTCCGCCGAACCGGTTAGCTTTCCCGTCCTTCCGGAACCACGGGCGCGGCGGTCCCCGCGTACGCTTACGCGGATGAACGCCACCGACCGCACCCCTGCCGACCTGCTGCGATCCGCGCTGGCCGCGGATCCCGCGCGCCCACTGGTGACCTTCTACGACGACGCCACGGGCGAGCGGGTCGAATTGTCCGTGGCCACCTTCGCCAATTGGGTGGCCAAGACCGCGAACCTCCTCCAGGGCGAGTTGTCGGCGGAGCCCGGCGACCGGGTCGCCCTGCTTCTTCCGGCGCACTGGCAGACGGCGGTGTGGCTGCTGGCGTGTTCGTCGGTCGGGGTGGTCGCCGAGGTCGGCGGGGACCCGGCTGCGGCCGACCTCGTGGTGAGCGGCCCGGACACGCTGGACGCGGCCCGGGCGTGCTCCGGGGAGCGTGTCGCGCTCGCGCTGCGGCCGCTCGGGGGGCGGTTCCCGCAGGTGCCCGCCGGGTTCGCGGACTACGCCGTGGAGGTGCCCTCGCAGGGGGACCGGTTCGCGGCGTACGCGCCGGTGGATCCCGAGGAGGCGGCGCTGGTCGTGGCCGGGCGGGAGTTCAGCGGGGCGGAAGTCGTGGAGCGGGCCCGGGCCGAAGCCCCCGGCCATGGGCCGGTCCTTTATACAAATCTGACCCTCCCGACGAATACCCTTGTGTAAATCCCGCTGTCCCCGTCACTTAAAACAAAAAAAAAAAATAACAAAACAAAAAAAAGAAAAGCAAAAA
>NZ_JARGEE010000914.1:0-1016 GCF_033794485.1 Streptomyces sp. MB09-02B | reverse complement strand
TTTGGTTCTTTTTTTGTTTTCATTGGATGTTGGTCTGGCGTCACGTTCCCTTCTTTGTTTTTTTCGAGCATGAGACGGCATACGAGGTTTTTGCCTGTTTCGTGGGGTCGGGGATTTGTATAAGAGACAGGGCCAGCGCGGTCGCCACGGCCGACGCCAGGGCGGGCGCGTCCGTGCCGTCGTCCTCCAGGTCGACGAGGACGAACCGGTCGGGACGCTCGGCCTGCAGCGACAGCAGCAGACCCCAGGCCGCCGCCCCCGCCGGGTCGCCGGTGGTCGCACCGCCCGTCACGATCACCACACGGGAATCCGTCGACGACTCGTGGGCGAGCACGTCCTGGACCCGGGTCAGCGTGTCGGTCGTGCAGTGGCGTACGGCGTCGGGGTCCCCTCGGTCCCGGTCGGAACCGGGCACGGTGTCGAGGGCCAGGACGATCAACTCGGTCGTCTCCGCCACGGACTCCGGGCAGCCGTGCACGTCGGCCGTGTTCCCGGGGTGCAGCGCGAGTGCCTTGGCCAGGGCCCCGGCCCGTCCGTCCGGTTGTCCCAGGACGGCCCAGCGCGTCTGGGGCGGGGGGACACCGTCCACGGGCTGCCAGGTCATGGTGAGGAGGTCCCCGACCATGTTCACGCCCTCGGTCACGTCCGGGCCCTCGCCCGTGCGCGGATCCACAATGCCCCCGCGTGCGTCCGCGCCCTGCCGGGTCGTCTCCAACCAGTAGGCGCCACGCTGGAAGGCGTACGTGGGCAACTCGACGCGGCGGGCCCCGGCCCCGCCCAGGAAGGCGGGCCAGTCCACGTCCACCGACCGTACGTGCAGCCGCCCGACCGTGGTGATGAGGGAACGCACCTCGCCGCGCCCCTTGCGGAGGGCGGCCAGCGCGAGGAGGTCGGGGACGGCCTCCTGGATCGGACCCACGAGGGAGCCGTCGGGGCCGATCTCCAGGACCGTGCCGATGTCCTGGGCCCGTAGCGCCCGCACCCCGTCCGCGAAGCGGACCGTCGCCCGCACGTGC
>NZ_JARGEE010000913.1:0-1031 GCF_033794485.1 Streptomyces sp. MB09-02B | reverse complement strand
GGCGGGGAAGCCGAGGTGGGCTACGGCGGGGAAGCCGGAGTGGGCCGAGCCCTGGCCGACCCGGGTCTTGGCCTGACCCGCCGGTCTCCCTACCGTGGGGGCGACCCCGCTCGTCCGAGGGCGGGGAGGCCTGACCGACGGGGGCGCCGTGCCGCACATCGAGTTGTCCGCCGGGACGATCGACTACCAGGACACCGGCGGCGAGGGGCCGGTGATCGTGTTCAGCCACGGTCTGCCGATGAACGAGACGCAATGGCGCAAGGTCGTGCCGCTGCTGGACGGGTACCGCTGTGTCCTGCCCACCCTGCCGCTCGGCGGCCACCGACGGCCGATGCGCCCGGACGCCGACCTGTCCCACCGGGGTGTCGCACGGCTGCTGGGCGAGTTCATCGAACGGCTCGGCCTTGAGGACGTGACCCTCGTCCTCAACGACTGGGGTGGCGGCCAGTTCCTGGTGACGGAGGAGCGGGGCAACCGCGTCGGGCGGCTGGTGCTGGTGGCTTGCGAGGCGTTCGACAACTTCCCGCCGGGAGCGGCCAAGGCCGTGGCCAAGGTGTGCGGGGTTCCCGGTGGCGTCTGGCTGCTCACGCGACTGATGAGGGTCCCGGCGTTCCGTGACCACCGCGGCGGGTACGGCGGCATGAGCCTGCGGGGAGTCCCGCCCGAGATCATGGCCGACTGGTTCGGCCCGGCGACGCGGAACAGGGCCGTCCGCCGGGACTTCGCCAAGTTCGCCACGTCGTCCCCCGGCCGGGGGACGCTGCTGGAATGGAGCGAGCGCCTGCGGGACTACGACCGCCCCGTGCTGGTCGTGTGGGCGACCGAGGACCGCCTCATGCCGCGCGAGCACGGCCCCCGGCTGGCAGAGCTGTATCCGAAGGGTCGGCTCGTAGAGATCGCCGACTCCTCCACCCTCGTCCCCGAGGACCAGCCGGAACGGCTCGCGCGGGTCCTGACGGAGTTCCTCTCGGAGACGGGGGCGGAGCCGCTCCGGCGCCTGGACTGAGCACGGGCAGGGCGCGGGGCGGGTC
>NZ_JARGEE010000912.1:0-1035 GCF_033794485.1 Streptomyces sp. MB09-02B | reverse complement strand
GTCTGTTCTGTGGGCTCGGAGAGTGTTAAAAGAGCCTGCTGAAGGGGCGCGGGGAACTACGCGAGAAGCCCCCACCGGCCCGCGGACGACCGGCTCGCGAGCGGGGGCCGAAGGTCCCGGAGAAGCCGCTCGACAGGGCCGCTGTGGAGCCGCTCGACAGGGCTGTCGTGGAGCCGCTCGGAGTCTTGAGAACCGGCTGTGACCATGGGGTAGGGTTGCCGGGCCAGTCAGCACGTGGACGCAGGAGGTGAGACCCATTACCGCTGTTTCAGGTCGGGTGCTCTCACCTCGACGCGGCGCGGTGCGTCGCCGATAGGTCACCCCGGAGCGCCCTTCGGCCCACCGAAAGGCTCCTCGGCGTCATGCCACTTCTCCCCCTCACCTCCGTCGTCACGGCACTGCGCGCCGCCGGTTGCGTCTTCGCCGAGGACGAGGCGGAGTTGATCCTCTCGACCGCCCGCACCCCGGACGAGGCCGCTGCCATGGTCGACCGGCGTGTCGCGGGCCTGCCCCTCGAACTCGTCCTCGGCTGGGCGGACTTCGCCGGCCTGCGCATCACCGTGGAACCCGGCGTGTTCGTCCCGCGCCGCCGCACCGAGTTCCTCGTCGAGCAGGCCCTCGCCACCGCCCCCCTTGCCCGTGTCGTCGTCGACCTCTGCTGCGGCTCCGGCGCCGTGGGCGCCGCCCTGGCCGCGTCGCTCGACGGCGCCGAACTGCACGCCGCCGACATCGACCCGACAGCGGTCCGCTGCGCCCGCCGCAATCTCACGCCCTACGCCGGCCACGCCCACCGGGGCGACCTCTTCGCCGCCCTTCCCGACCGTCTGCGGGGCCGGGTCGACATCCTCGCGGCGAACGTGCCGTACGTCCCCACCGGCGAGGTCCCGTTCCTGCCGAGCGAGGCCCGCGACCACGAACCCCTGGTCGCCCTCGACGGCGGCACGGACGGCCTCGACGTCCTGCGCAGGGTCGCCGCCGGGGCCCCCGACTGGCTCGCCCCCGGCGGCGACCCTGCGCAGGACGTCGAGGCCGTCC
>NZ_JARGEE010000911.1:0-1044 GCF_033794485.1 Streptomyces sp. MB09-02B | reverse complement strand
ATGCAACGCCCACCCCAACGCATCCGCCACCCGCAACCCCGGCTGCCGCTCCCACTCCGCCCGCAGCACCCGCACCGCCTCCGCCGGATCCCCGTGGTCCGCCTCCAGCGCCCCGAGGACGAGCGACTCGTTCACCCCGGCCGCGGCCGACCGCGTCATCAGCGCCCGCACCACGCCGTACTGCTCCCGCGCCTCCTTCGCCCGCCCCAGCGACTCGTACACCTCACCCAACCGCAGGGCGACTTCAGCGGACGGCCGCCGCGACAGCGCCACCCGGTACGCCCGCACCCCTTCCGCCGTCCGCCCCAGCGCGACCAGCGCCCGCGCCCGGCACGCCCCGGCGTCGGGCTCACCCCCGGCGGAGGCGGACCCGCCGGCCTCGCAGTACCGCAACGACTGCTCCGCCTCCCCTCGCTCCCAGGCCAGCTCCCCGGCCCGTACCCACCACGCCGCACCCGCGGCCGACGGCCCCGCCGCCGACGTCTCGGCGGCCGCCGCGTCCGAGAGCGCCGCGGCCGCGTCCTCGCGCGCCCCCTGGTCCCAGGAGACCCGCGCGGCACGCGCCGTGGCCGCGGGCCCGGAGTCGACGGCGAGCATCCTGTCCCGGGTCGCGCGCGCGGCCTTGTACCGGCCGAGCCCGTCGTACGCGTCGATGAGCAGCGCGTACGAGGTCCAGCGCCCCGGCGCCACCCGTACGGCCTCCTCGCCCCAGGTCTTCGCCGCCCGGAAGTCACGGCGGGCGACTGCGAGGGCGGTGAGGCCTTCCAAGGCGTCCGCGTTGCCGCTCGGACGGAGCCGCAGCGAGGTGCGCAGGGCCCGCTCGGCCCGGGGGTAGTCGGTGACGCCGCCGGTCCGGCGGGCCCGCTCGACGTACGCCACGCCGAGCACCGCCCACGAGACGTGGTCCCCCGGACGGGCCCGCACCCGGGCCTCCCGCTCCCGCACGGTCGCGACCACGTCGGACAGCGCGGCGGGCATCCCGGCGGACAGTCCAGCGGGCGCCCCGGCGGCAGCCGCGTCGTCCCCCACCCGCCGCCCCTCGGC
>NZ_JARGEE010000910.1:0-1048 GCF_033794485.1 Streptomyces sp. MB09-02B | reverse complement strand
GCTCCTCGCCAGTACCCCCGCCCCCTACGTCTGGATCGCCTGCGACACGGCGACGACCCGATCCCTGACGGCGTACTTCCGCAAGGAACTGGGCCTGCCGAAGCACCGCATGCACGCCCTGGGCTACTGGCGCCCGTGACAACGCGGACCCCACCCGCTGAAGTCGGCACCGGGGCCAGGCTGCGGCTCGCCGGCCGACGGGCGATCATCGGGGCATGAACGTCACCCTTCACCTCGCCCAGGACCCAGAGGCGGACGACCTCCTCGGCCGCAGTCCCCTCGCCGCCCTGGTCGGCATGCTGCTGGACCAGCAAGTACCGATGGAGTGGGCGTTCAAGGGCCCCTGGACCATCGCCCAACGCCTCGGCGCGAACGACCTGGACGCCCACGAGATCGCGGCGACCGACCCGGAGTCCTTCGCCGCGCTGCTCTCCACCAAACCGGCGGTCCACCGCTACCCGGGCTCCATGGCGAAGCGGATCCAGCAGCTCTGCCAGTACCTGGTCGAGCACTACGACGGTGACGCGAGCGCGGTCTGGCGGGACGTGACGACCGGCAAGGAACTCCTCGCCCGCCTCGAATCCCTCCCCGGCTTCGGCCGCCAGAAGGCCCAGATCTTCCTGGCCCTCCTCGGGAAACAACTCGGCGTCCACCCGGCCGGCTGGCGCGAGGCCGCCGGCTCCTACGGCGATCCCGACTCCTTCCGCTCCGTGGCCGACATCAAAGGCCCCGACTCCCTGGCCAAGGTCCGCGCCCACAAGCAGGAAATGAAGGCAGCGGCCAAAGCCGCGAAGACCTCCGACAAGTAGCGCCGACCACCTGGCCGCCCCCGCCGGCCAGACATACGAGGGCTTCGAGGCCGCCTGCCTCGTAACCCCTCTGTCCTCAGGGCCTGCCGCCAAGGGCCCGGCGTCACTCCGCCCCGCACCGCCTGCCGGGGCGGGGCGGGGCGGACCCTAGCCCTTGTGGCCCGACCTTGAGGAAAAGGGGAGTCAAGAGATGACGGAACCGAATGCCTGGACCTATATCTTATACAACTTTCCGGACC
>NZ_JARGEE010000090.1:0-25218 GCF_033794485.1 Streptomyces sp. MB09-02B | reverse complement strand
CCCGTCGCCGATCCACCCCGGCCCGCCCCCTGGCACGGCCAGGCGTCCGTGGTCGCGGTCGTGGCGGTCGGTGGGGGCATGGGGGCCGCGGCCCGCTACGGCGCCGCACTGCTCTGGCCCACCGGCACCACGGGCTTCCCCTGGACCACCTTCTGGGTGAACGTCGTCGGCTGCTTCGTGATCGGCCTCTTCATGGTCGCCATCACCGAGGCGTGGACGGTCCACCGCCTGGTCCGCCCCTTCTTCGGCACCGGAGTCCTCGGCGGTTTCACCACCTTCTCGACGTACGCCGTCGACATCCAGCGCCTGATCGAGGAGGGCCGCCCCGCCACCGCCCTCGCCTACCTGGCCGCGACCCTCCTCGCCGCCCTCACGGCGGTCGGGATCGCCACGGCGACGGCGCGTCGCCTGCTGCGCACCGGCCCCGCCCCCACCTCGACACGTGAGAAAGGTAAGAGGTCGTCGTGAACTGGTTGCTCGTCGTCGTCGGCGGCATGGTCGGCGCCCCCCTGCGCTACCTCACCGACCGCGCGGTGCAGTCCCGCCACGACATGGCCTTCCCATGGGGCACCTTCGCCGTCAACGTCGCGGGCTCCGGCGTCCTGGGGTTCCTCACCGGTGCTGTGGCGGCCGGCGCCGCCAGCTCCCACCTGCACCTTCTCCTCGGCACCGGCCTGTGCGGGGCGCTCACCACCTACTCGACCTTCTCCTACGAGACCCTGCGCCTGGCGCAGACCGGCGACCGCTTCCACGCCGCCGTCAACGCGGTCGCGAGCGTGACGGCGGGCCTGGGCGCGGTCTACGTGGGGCTGGCGGTGGCGCGGGCCCTCTGGTCCTGAGCGCGGCCCTTACCCGGCCGTAGTACGACTGCTCTCCCGGCGCGATCACGCTCGCCGTGACCCGTGGCGGTCGCTCCTCAGCCGTGCCCCCGTCAGTCATGCCCTCGCGAAGCAGAACTGGACCCCATGAGCACCATCAGCGTCGGTCAGGCAGTCGTCCTCGGAGCGGTGGAGGGGGTGACGGAGTTCCTTCCGGTGTCCTCCACCGGCCATCTGAAGATCACCGAAGGGCTGATGGGGATCCAGGTGGACGACAGGGCGGTCGTCGGGTTCTCGGCGGTCATCCAGGTCGGCGCGATCGCCGCGGTGCTCGTGTACTTCCGTCACGACATCGCGCGCATCGGGTCCGCCTGGTTCCGGGGGCTGTTCGACGCGGGGGAGCGGCAGGAGCGCGACTACCGGTTCGCGTGGTGGGTGATCGCCGCGACGATCCCGATCGTCGTCGTGGGGCTGGTGGCCCGGTCGCTGATCGAGGGGCCGCTCGCCTCGCTGTGGGTGGTGGCGGGCTCCCTGATCGTCGGCAGCGGCGTGATGTGGGTCGCCGAACAGGTCGGCCGACGCAGGCGCGCGGAGGGGGACACCCGGTTCCGGGACGCGATGCTGGTCGGCGGTTCGCAGATCCTCGCTCTGCTGTTCCCCGGTTTCTCCCGCTCGGGCGCCACCATGTCCACCGCGCTACTGCTCGACCTCGACCGTGTCGCCGCCACCCGACTCTCCTTCTTCCTCGGCATCCCCGCTCTCACCGGCGCCGGCCTGTACGAGCTGAAGGACGCCCTCGGCGCGGGGGTCGGCGCGGCCCCGCTGATCGCCGGAACCACCGTGTCGTTCGCGGTCGCGTACGCCTCGATCGCCTGGCTGCTGAAGTTCGTGACCAGGCACTCCTTCCAGGTGTTCGTGTCCTACCGGATCGTCGTGGGCGTCCTGCTGTTCGGGCTGCTCGCTGCCGGTGGCCTCAGCTGACGTGGCCCTGGAGTCTTAGCTCAGACACCGATCCTGCTGGCTTATTCCGTGCCCAACGAGCCGTCAGCCCCGCCGGGCACGGAATAAGCCAGCAGGATCGACACCAGCCGCAAACCAGCCGGATGATCACGTGCTCGCCGCCGTGGCGCCCTGTTCGTCGTGCTCCCGCCGCATCCGCATGACGGTGGCGGGCGAGGGTGCCGGCCCCTCTTCGCCAAATGGAACGCACCCTCACCGCCGAACGCGCCGCCCATGCCCGCGCCGTCGCCGAAGCCGCCGGCCGCCACATCGGACGCCCCGTCGCCCACCCGAAGACAAGATCAAGTACGCCAAGCTCCGCAAGGTCCAGGGCAGCAGCCTCGGACAGATCGCGGCGAAAACCGGTATCCCCAAGACGTCCCTGCATCGGTACCTGCAGGTGTAGCGCTCTGCCCGGCCAGGACCGGACCCCGTTGCCGTGGCTAGACCACTACACCCAGCAGGTTACGGAACGCCTCGGCACCCGGCGGTGTCACCTTTACCGCGCGTCCGGATCCGACCCGCTGTACCCACTGTCGACGCAACGCCGTGGCGCACAAGGCCGCGCCCAGCGCTCCGGCGAGATGCGGTCGACGCTCCGTCCAGTCCAGGCAGTTCCGTACCAAGGGGCGTCGGGCGCCTGGGGGCTGCTCGTATCCCAGAGCGTCGGCCAGCCAAGTCCGGCCTGCCGCGGTGACGGCGACCCCGGAGTCGGCAGCGACCAGCCCTCGGGCGACCATGGCGTCTGCCAGGGCCACGCCCAACTGCCCCGCCAGATGGTCGTAGCAGGTGCGGGCACGGGCTTCGGCGCTGAGACGCACCGATTCGCGCAGATTCCGCGGACGGGGAGTATCCGGGGTGTACGAGGCCAGGGCCTCGACGAGGGCGGCCGCCTCCGGGCCCGCCAGTCGAACATAGCGGTGCCGGCCCTGGCGCTCCTCGGTCAGCACCCCGCCCTGAATGAGGCGGGAAAGCTGCTCGCTTGCTGTGGACGGCCGCACCTCTGCATGCCGGGCGAGCTCGCCCGCCGTCCAGGCACGTCCGTCCAGCAGCGCCTGACAGAAGATCGCCCTGGTGCGGTCGGCGAACAGGCCGGCGGTCTCGGCGAGTGAAGGCATGCCCTCATGATGGCGCAGGGATGGTTCGGGCAGCGCCGAACTGTTCCGCACCTAGCGTCAGGGCCATGACCCACCCGACGCATGAATTCGACCGCTATGCCGATGTGCGGACGGCCCTTGCCGACCCGGCCCTGGTCCCGGAGCCACCGGAGGCGGACGGCGGTCCCGTGGGGGCGAGCATGGCGTGGCTGCGGGCCGCCGTGGTCCGGTTCAGCTCCGGTGAAACACATCGACGGCGCAGAGCCATCGTGGAGGCCGAACTCGCCCGGCTGCAGCCCGCCACGCTGCGGCAGGCAGTGACGGCCGGCACCGAGGGCGAGATCCGGGTGCGGGTGGTCCAGGCCCTCGCCGAGGCCCTGGGGATGCCCGAACCCACCGTGGCCGCGAAGGCGGTGAACGTCGTGGCCGAGGCCTACTTCGGGGGTGAGGACCCGGCCGCGGACGAGGCCGTGACCCGACTGGTGACGCAGTTGGTGTCAGAGAACGCGGACGGGGCCGCCTTGGAGGTCGTCGCCAACCGCATCGGGCTGCTGGTGCAGGCGTGCGCGGCGACGGCGGCGCTGGTCGAGGCCGCAGCCGACGGTGACGCGCCGCTGGCACGGGTGCTCCGGGAGACTCCTCCGGTGCGAACCATGCGCCGCGTCGCCGTCCGCGCCACCCGCGTCGCCGGACGGGACATCGCCGAGGGCGATGTGGTCCTCCTGGATCTGGCAGCCGCGCAGCGCACGCATCCCGTGCCACTCACTTTCGGCGCACCGCCCCGGGTCTGCCCCGGCAGGGCGCACGCTCTCGCCCTGGCCGACGGCCTGCTCCAGCGCCCGCTGACCCCATTTGCGCACCTGCACCACCGGGCCACCCCGCTGCTGCTGCCCAACGCCTGGGACTATGCTTCCGCCGCCGCCCTGGCGGCCCAGGGCTTCGACGCGATCGGCACCACCAGCCTGGGCGTGGCCGCGGCCCTTGGCCTGCCGGACGGGGCAGCCGCCACCGCGGAGGCGACCGTGGCGCTGGCCCGCCACCTCGGACAGGGCATCTTCCTGTTCACCGTCGATGCCGAAGGAGGCTTCAGCGACGACCCGCAGGAAGTGGCCAAGCTCGCCCGAAGGCTGCATGACGCCGGCGCCGCGGGCATCAACCTCGAAGACGGCCGCCCAGGTGGCATCCTTTCCTCCGTCGACCTGCACGCCGCGAAGATCGCGGCCGTCAAAGCCGCCGTACCCGGACTGTTCGTGAACGCCCGCACCGACACCCACTGGCTCGGACACCAGGAGGAGGAGACCGCAGAGCGCCTCGCCGTCTACGAACAGGCCGGGGCCGATGGGGTGTTCGTGCCGGGTCTGTCGGACCGTGAGCAGATCGCCGCACTGACAGCAACCCTCGTCGTGCCGCTGAACATCCTGTACGCGCCGACCGGACCGAACCTCACCGAGCTGGCCGCGTTGGGTGTGCGCAGGATCAGCCTCGGCTCACTGCTCTACCGCAGAGCCCTGGCGGCGGCCGTAACCACCGCGACCGACATCCGCGACGGCCGACCGACGGACCTCAGCGCCCCCTCCTACGCGGAGGTGCAGGCGACTTCGGTACTCCGCGCAGCCGACTCCGGAAACTGACATGAAGTCGTCGCTCACGGCTCCGGATCGGTTCATGTGGGTGTTTCAGGCGTCCAGCCATGTGCAGCTCGCGCAGCGTCTTCTGTCCGAGGGGTACATCTTGATGGCCCGTGCCCGCCAGGCGGCCACCAGCTTCCCGAGTCGTCCGTGCACAGCCCGTCGGGCAGCCCGAGCCTGCGCACGTCGTTGAGCTTGGTGATCTCGGCAGCAGGGAGTCCAGGCCGACCGGCCTGGGTCGCGTTTGAACGCGGCCAGCAGCGCGGTCCCCGCTTCGTTGTCCTCGGCCGCCAGGGACAGCAGCCGGGCCGTGCCCGCCTCGCCGAGGCGGCCGATCGTGCGGGCGCAGAACGTCCTCTCCCACTTACCGCGCGCCGCGACGAGCACCTTCTCAGCCCGGACACGGCCCGGCGGCTCGATCCTCCGGGCCCGGCACTCGACCAGCAGGGCCTCGCGCTGCCGGTCCTCCACCAGTTCGACCGGACAGACCTCCACGGCCAGCCATTCGGCCAGCGCCTTCTCGTCCGCGACGCTCGAGAGCCGAGATCCCAGGGCCTCACGGATCTGCTTGCGGTGGTACTCGGCAGTCCGGCCGACCAGCAGGTACTTCGCGACGTCGTGACCGGGACCTTCACCAGATCGGCGACGTACTCCACCGCGGCCGACGGGACCCCTTCCGGCACATCGGGGAACCGGCCTTCCGGCTCGAAGAACTTCAGCAAGAGGCTGAAGCCGAGCCGGGTCGTCCCGCTCGTGTCAGCCACCAGGTCCCAGTCGCCGTCCACCAGCGTCCAGTTCGCCAACAGCTCCTCTGGCGACCACTCTTGCCGCCCGCCCGCCCCTTTGGCCTCGATCGCTCGATCAGACCAACGGCGACGCCCAGGGCGGGGAAACGGTGCTTGTCCGGCTACCCGCGACCTGCTTTGCGGCTGGTGTCTGCGCTGGGACGCCGGGGCCGACGCGGCCCTCCGCGCGCGGCCGTCACACGGCACACCGGCCGTCCGGTAGGACACGAACACCCGGAAGATCGAATACGGGTCCCCTTGACAGCCCCCTCCGGTCACCCGCAGGATCACCCCCGTGAACCTGTCAGACAGCCAGACAGGTGGCTCGGCACCCCGGCGCGTCAGCGCCATGGAAGCGGTGCTCACCCACCTCCGCGACGCCATCGAGCGCGGCAAGTACGTCGTCGGGGAGAAACTCCCCTCGGAGGCGGAGCTCTGCCGACAGCTCGAAGTGAGCCGTCCGGTCCTGCGCGAGGCCCTGCGCGCCCTCCAGGTGATGGGACTGACCCAGTCCCGCACCGGCAAGGGCACCTTCGTCATCGCGAACGCCGTCGAGGACCCCACCTTCGGCGACTACGCGGCGAGCGACCTGCTGGAAGTGCGCCGGCACGTGGAGATCCCGGTCGCCGGGTACGCGGCGGTGCGCCGCACCCCGGAGAACCTCGACCATCTGGCCCACCTGCTGGACCGGATGGAGCGGGAGACCGACACCACCGCCTGGGTCGCGATGGACACCCTCTTCCATCTGGCCGTGGCCGAGGCCGCCCAGAACCCGGTGTTCCGCCGGGTGATCGAGGAGATCAGGGACGCGCTGGCCCGCCAGTCGGCCTTCCTCAACGAGCTGGGCGGCCGGCGCGAGCAGTCCAACCGCGAGCACCGGGCCATCGTCGAGGCGCTGATCGACGGTTCCGAACACGACGCGGTGGAGGCCATGTCCCACCACCTCGACCGCGTCGAGACCACCCTCACCGACATCGTGCGTTCCCCGCGCACGGACAGTTCCACGGAAGGCGGACCCGAGGCGTGAGCGAGCAGTCCCTCGAAAAAGACGTCGTAACCGGCGGGAATTCCGCCCACGTCGACGCCGGAGACGCCGGCTACAGCAAGTCCCTGAAGTCCCGCCACGTCAACATGATCGCCATCGGCGGCGCGATCGGCACCGGGCTCTTCCTCGGCGCCGGCGGCCGTCTCGTCGACGCCGGCCCGTCCCTGTTCATCGCGTACGCGGTCTGCGGCATCTTCGCCTTCCTCGTCGTACGCGCCCTCGGCGAACTGGTCCTCTACCGGCCCTCGTCCGGCGCGTTCGTGTCCTACGCCCGGGAGTTCATGGGGGAGAAGGGCGCGTACACGGCCGGCTGGATGTACTTCCTGAACTGGGCCACCACCGGGATCGCCGACATCACCGCCGTCGCCGTCTACACCCACTACTGGGGCATGTTCTCCGACGTGCCGCAGTGGGTGATCGCCCTGGTCGCCCTCGCGGTCGTCCTCTCCGTGAACCTGATCTCCGTGAAGATGTTCGGTGAACTGGAGTTCTGGTTCGCGATCATCAAGGTCGGCGCGCTCGTCCTCTTCATGTGCATCGGCATCTGGCTGCTCGTCACCCAGCAGCCCGTGGACGGCCACACCCCAGGCCCGGCCCTGATCACCGACAACGGCGGCCTCTTCCCCAACGGCATCCTGCCGATGCTGCTGATCATCCAGGGCGTCGTCTTCGCCTACGCCTCCGTCGAACTGGTCGGAGTCGCGGCCGGAGAGACCGAGAACCCCGAGAAGATCATGCCGAAGGCGATCAACTCGATCATGTGGCGGGTCGGCCTGTTCTACGTCGGCTCCGTGATCCTGCTGTCGATGCTGCTGCCCTGGTCCTCGTACAAGGCCGGCGAGAGCCCCTTCGTCACCGTGCTCTCCAACATCGGCGTCCCGGCCGCCGGCGGCATCATGAACCTGGTCGTGCTCACCGCGGCCATGTCGTCGCTCAACTCGGGTCTGTACTCCACCGGCCGCATCCTGCGCTCGATGGCCGTCGCGGGCTCCGCCCCGAAGTTCACCGGCGTGATGAGCCGCAGCCAGGTCCCGTACGGCGGCATCCTGCTCACC
Source organism: Streptomyces sp. MB09-02B (assembly GCF_033794485.1). NCBI lineage: Bacteria > Bacillati > Actinomycetota > Actinomycetes > Kitasatosporales > Streptomycetaceae > Streptomyces > Streptomyces sp. MB09-02B. The sequence continues at coordinate 17,791 of NZ_JARGEE010000090.1, read as the reverse complement.
AGCGGAATCTGTGTGCTGGGTGTCGGCCTGAACTTCGTGGTCCCCGCCGAGGCGTTCGAGATCGTGCTCAACTTCGCCGCCATCGGCATCATCGCCACCTGGGGCATGATCATGATCTGCCACCTGCTGTTCTGGCAGAAGACCGAGCGCGGCGAGCTGACCCGCCCGAGCTACCAACTGCCGGGCTCCCCCTGGACCGAGCTGGTCACCCTGTTCTTCCTGGCCTCGGTACTGGTCCTGATGTACCTGGACGGCGGTGTCGGCCGCACGACCGTGCTGTGCCTCCCCCTCATCGTGTTGGCGCTGGTGCTCGGCTGGTTCGGCGTCCGCCGCCGGGTCGGCCGGCAGCCGGCCGGAGTGAAGAAGTGATGCAGGCAGTGATGTACGACCCCACGACCACCGGAGCCGCGGCGACCCCAGCCGCTCCGGTGGCCGCGGCCCCCGCGATCCGGGAACCGCTGCACGCCCCCGTCGCCCACCTCGTACGCGGAGGTGTCATCGAGGGCATCCACCACGGCTCCGTCGTGGTACTGGGTGCCGACGGGGAGGTGGAACTCCAACTCGGCGACATCGAGGCGGCGTTCTACCCCCGGTCGGCGCTCAAGCCGGTCCAGGCCGTGGCGATGCTGCGCGCCGGACTCCCCCTGGACGGCGAACTGCTGTCGCTGACCGCCGCCAGCCACTCCGGCGAGGAACGCCACCTCGCCGGAGCCCGGCGGATCCTGGAGCTGGCCGGCGCCACCGAGGGCGATCTGCGCAACGTCACCGACATGCCGTACGACCCGGCCGTCCGGGACGCGTGGATACGCGAGGGGAGGCAGCCCTCCCGTCTCGCGCAGAACTGCTCCGGCAAGCACGCGGCCATGCTCTACACCTGCACGCTCAACGGCTGGTCCCTGGACGACTACCTCGACCCTGCCCACCCCCTCCAGCAGGCCATCGCCGAGATCGTCGAGGACCTCACCGGGCAGGCCATCGCCCGCGTCACCGTCGACGGCTGCGGCGCGCCCCTGTTCTCCGTCTCCCTGCACGGTCTCGCCCGCGCCCTCGCCCGGATCACCACCGCCGCCGAGGGCACTCCCGAACGCACCGTCGCCGACGCCGTGCGCGACCACGCCGAGATGGCCTCCGGCGCCGGACGCGACGTCGCCGAGCTGATGCGGGCCGTGCCCGGACTGCTCACCAAGGACGGCTTCGAGGGCGTGCAGGTGGCCGCGCTGCCCGACGGCCGCGCCGTGGCCGTGAAGATCGCCGACGGTGCGAACCGGGCCCGGGTTCCCGTCACCGCCGCGGCCCTGGCCCGCGCGGGCGTCGACCCGGCTGCCCTCGCCGCCTTCGCGGGCGCCCCGCTGCTCGGTGGCGGCCACGTAGTCGGACACATCCGGCCGGCCCGGGCGCTCGACCCGCTCGCGGAGACCACGGACGGCTGAGAACCGCTCGCGGGCCCGGGCCGCCGCCCCCGGGCAGGCCCACGGATCCCGGGCCCACGGACCGGGCCCACGGATCCCGGGCCCACGGATTCCGGGCCCACGGATTCCGGGCCCACGGATCCCGGGCCCACGGATCCCGGGCCCACGGATTCCGGGCCCACGGATCCCGCGGACATGTGAACCCCTGACCCCCGAGATCACGTCTCCCTTCGAACCGTCTTCCGACGGCGCGGCCCCACCAGGGCCGCGCCCGGCGAGGACGGCCACCCGCACCCGCCTCAAAGAAGAGGACCCGTACCACCATGACCGCCGCAGCGACCCGCAGCGAACACGATCTGCTCGGAGACCGTGACGTCCCCGCCGACGCCTACTGGGGCGTCCACACCCTGCGCGCCACGGAGAACTTCCCCATCACGGGCACCCCCATCTCCGCCTACCCCCACCTGGTCGACGCCCTGGCCGCCGTCAAGGAGGCCGCCGCCCGCGCCAACGAGGAACTCGGCCTGCTGACCCCGGAGAAGGCCGCCGCGATCATCGAGGCCTGCCGGGAGATCCGCGACGGCAAGCTGCACGACCAGTTCGTCGTCGACGTGATCCAGGGCGGCGCCGGCACCTCCACCAACATGAACGCCAACGAGGTGATCGCCAACCGGGCGCTGGAGCTGCTGGGCCACGCCAAGGGCGAGTACGCGCACCTGCACCCCAACGAGGACGTCAACCTCGGTCAGTCCACCAACGACGTCTACCCGACCGCCGTCAAGATCGCCACGGTCTTCGCGGTGCGCGGACTGCTCCAGGCGATGGCCGTCCTCCAGGACTCCTTCGCCCGCAAGGCCGTCGAGTTCCGGCAGGTGCTCAAGATGGGTCGCACCCAGCTCCAGGACGCGGTCCCCATGACGCTCGGCCAGGAGTTCTCCGCGTTCGCCGTCATGATCGACGAGGACCGCAGCCGTCTCGCCGAGGCCGTCGAGCTGATCCACGAGATCAACCTCGGCGCCACCGCCATCGGCACCGGCCTCAACGCACCCGCCGGCTACGCCGAGTCGGCCCGCCGCCACCTCGCCGACATCACCGGACTGCCGCTGGTCACCGCCGCCAACCTGGTCGAGGCCACGCAGGACTGCGGCGCGTTCGTGCAGATGTCGGGCGTCCTCAAGCGCATCGCCGTCAAGCTGTCGAAGAGCTGCAACGATCTGCGGCTGCTGTCCTCCGGTCCGCGCGCGGGCCTCAACGAGATCAACCTGCCGCCGGTGCAGGCCGGTTCGTCGATCATGCCCGGAAAGGTCAACCCGGTGATCCCCGAGGTCGTCAACCAGGTCGCCTTCGAGGTCATCGGCAACGACGTCACCATCACCATGGCCGCCGAGGCCGGACAGCTCCAGCTCAACGCCTTCGAACCGGTCATCCTGCACTCCCTCTCGGAGTCCCTCACCCACCTCCGCGCGGCCTGCCTCACCCTCGCCGAGCGCTGCGTCGACGGCATCACCGCCAACGAGGACGACCTGCGCGCCGCCGTGGAGAACTCCATCGGCCTGGTCACCGCCCTCAACCCGCACATCGGGTACACGGCCGCCACCGACATCGCCAAGGAGGCCCTCGCCACCGGCCGGGGCGTGGCCGAACTCGTCCAGGAGAAGGGCCTGTTGCCCGCCGAACGACTCCGGGAACTGCTGCGGCCCGAGGTGCTCGCGGGCAGCGGCGTCCCGCCGGCCTGATGGGTTACCCCGCCTTCCGGCCGATCCTGGAACGCATCGCCGAGGAGATCGAGCGGACCCCGGGCCGGGGCCGGCCCGCCGACTACATCCCGGCGCTCGCGGCCCGCGACCCGCGCAGCTTCGGCATGGCCGTCGCGGAGCCGGACGGCACGGTGTACGGCGTGGGGGACTGGCGCGAGCCGTTCTCCACGCAGTCCATCACCAAGGTCTTCACCCTCGCGCTCGACCTGGCGCGCGAGGGTGACGCCCTCTGGGAGCACGTGGGCCGCGAGCCCTCCGGCAATCCCTTCAACTCCCTGGTGCAGCTGGAGTACGAGAACGGCATCCCGCGCAACCCGTTCATCAACGCGGGCGCCCTCGTCGTCACCGACCGCCTGCACACCCGCACCGGCGACGCGGCGGGCACGCTGCTGTCCTTCCTCCGGGAGGAGAGCGGCAACCCCGACCTCGACTTCGACCCGCAGATCGCCGCCTCCGAGTCCGCCCACGGCGACCGCAACGCCGCCCTCGCCCACTTCATGGCGTCCTACGGCAACATCGACAACCCCGTACCGTCCCTCCTCGACCAGTACTTCCGCCAGTGCTCCCTCACTGCCTCCTGCGCCGATCTCGCCCTCGCCACCACCTTCCTGGCCCGGCACGGCGTCCGCGCCGACGGCACCCGCCTGCTGACCCGCAGCCAGGCGAAACAGATCAACGCGGTGATGCTCACCTGCGGCACGTACGACGCGGCCGGTGACTTCGCGTACCGCGTGGGCCTGCCCGGCAAGAGCGGGGTGGGCGGCGGCATCATCGCGGTCGTGCCCGGCCGTTGCACGCTCTGTGTGTGGAGCCCGGGGCTCGACGAGCGGGGCAACTCGGTGGCCGGAGTGGCGGCCCTGGACCGGTTCACCACCCTGACGGGGCTGTCGATCTTCTGACCCCTCCCGCACAGGACCTACCGCCCCGGTACCGCGTCCGTCGGCCGGGGCGGCGGGTTCGCTCATCGTCACGTCCCGGTACCCGCCCGGAAGGCGCGACGTCGCTTCCGCGCCACCCGGCGTCGACAGCCTGACCGAGTGTTGGCCATCGCCTTTCCCGTCGACCTGCGCCGCTGCCAGGCACTCGGCCTGGCCGGATCCGCCGTCCTCGCCCTCGGAGGTGAGACCGCCGGAGCCCTGCCCGTGCGGGAGTCGCTCTCGCCGACCTCGGGGCGTGGCGCGGGGCTCGTAGGCGTCTACTTCGGCGTCGTCCTGCTGATCGCCGCCTGGGCACTGCTCGGCAAGGTGATACGGGGGCCGGAACCACCGACTCCCCGCGCTCTGCTGGTCGTTCTCGCCGTCTGGGCGGCACCCCTGCTGCTCGCGCCCCCGCTGTTCAGCCGGGACGTCTACAGCTACCTCGCCCAGGGCGCCATGGTCGACGCGCACCTGGACGTCTATCTGCACGGGCCCGCCCGGCTCGGCGGACCGCTCGCCGACGAGGTCGCCCCGATGTGGCGGCACAGCGCGACCCCGTACGGCCCGGTCTTCCTCGCCCTGGCCTCCGGGCTGTCCGGTCTGACCGACGGCCGGATCCCGGCCGGGCTCATCGGGATGCGTCTGATCGCGCTGCTCGGCGTGGCGCTGATGGCCGTGGCACTGCCCCGCCTCGCCCGGCACAGCGGAACCGACCCGGCGGTCGCCCTCTGGCTCGGCGCGCTCAACCCGCTCGTCCTCCTGCACCTGGTGGCCGGGGCCCACAACGACGCGATGATGCTGGGGCTGCTGGGCGTCGGGCTGGTGCTCGCGCGGGGCCGCTGGTACCTCGTGGGCGTCGTCCTGGTGACGCTCGCCGCGCTGGTGAAGGCACCCGCCGCGCTCGGGCTGGTGGCGGTGGTCGTGATGCGCGGCCGTACGGGACTGGTCCGGACGGCGGCGGGGACCCTGGCGGTCGCCGCCGTCACCACGACCGCCGCGACCGCCCTGACCGGCACGGGATACGGCTGGATCGCCGCGCTGCGCACCCCCGTGTCCCCGGAGAACTGGTCGCCCACCACCGTCCTGGGCCGCGCCACCGGCACCCTGCTGCACGGCCTCGGCAGCGACCTGGCGCCCCTCGCCCTCCCGGCGTGGCGTGCCGCCGGGCTGCTGCTGACGATCGCCGTCGTCCTCCACATTTGGTTCCGGCGGCGACCTGGCCCGGTGTACGCGCTCGGCCTCAGCCTCCTCACGCTCGCCGCGCTGAGCCCGGCGATCCGCCCCTGGTACGCGCTGTGGAGCCTGTTCCTCATCGCCGCCGCCGCGCGGAGCGTGCGCGTGCAGCGGCGGGTCGCGGTCGCCAGCGCGGTGCTCGCGCTGGCCGTCCTGCCGAGCGGGAACCCGGCGGACACCGAGCAGATCGTCCTCGCGGTGTGCGGGGGAGTGCTCGCGGTGGTCGTGCTGTGGCAGGCCGAACAGGCCTCCCGGGTGCCGGCGCTGGAGCGCACGGCATGAGCGAACCGCGCCGCACACGGCTCCGGCCACGCACCGACCGGGCCCGCGTGCTCCTCGTCCTCGGTGCGGCCGTCGCCGTCACCGTCTTCACCGCCACCGTCCCGCTGCTGCGTGACTTCTTCGACCTGGGCGTCTACCACGGCACGATCGACACCTGGGTCCACGGCGACGGCCGCGTCTACGACTACCTGGTGCCGGGCACGACCTACGGCTTCACCTATCCGCCGTTCGCGGCCGTCGTCATGTCGCCGATGGCGCTGGTCGGCCTGGGCACCGCGATCGTGCTGTGCCTGGGGCTGAACCTGGCGGCACTCGCGGCCGTCCTGTCCGTACTGGCCGGGCCGGAGCTGCGGCGCCACGGCTGGTTCGCTGTCTCCCTCGCCCTCTGCGCGCTCGCGCTGTTCGAACCGCTGCGGGACACCTTCAGCTTCGGGCAGGTGAACCTCCTGCTGCTGGCCCTGGTCCTCGCCGACGCCCGGCTGCTGGCCACGGGCCGGGACCGCTGGGCGGGCGTCGGCATCGGTCTGGCCGCCGCGGTCAAGCTGACACCCGCGATCTTCATCGGACTGCTGCTGCTCGCCCGGCGGTGGCGGGCCGCCGGCCTCGCGACGGCCGTCGCCGTGGCCGCCACCGCGGCGGCGGCCTGGATCGCCCCGGCCGCCTCCCACTTCTACTGGACCGAGGCACTGTGGGACACCAGCCGTTTCGGCCGCCTCGACTACGTCTCCAACCAGTCGTTGCAGGGCGTCCTGGCCCGGCTCGTCGCCCCGCACGAACCGAGCCGCGTCGTATGGGCGGCGCTGGTGCTCGTGGTGGTGTGCGTGTGGGCGTGGCGGACCCGGGCAGCGGTCCGCGCCGACGACTGGATCACCGCCTTCGCCCTCACCGGGCTGACCGGCTGTCTGGTCAGCCCGATCACCTGGGTGCACCATCTGGTGTGGCTGCTGCCGGCCTTCGCCGTCCTGCTCAGGCACCGTCGGCTGCTGCCGCTCACTGCGGTGCTGTACGCGGTGCTGTGCAGCAGCGTCGTCTGGCTGTGGTTCGACGACGCGTCGGGCGTCGGCGGCTTCGTCGGCTCCAACACCTATGTGTGGATCACGCTCGGTCTGCTGCTGTGGCTGCCGGTCGGTCAGCCCCGCGCGGACCGGCCGAACCTGAGCCGCAGGGCGAGGGCCACGGCCGCCGCGCCCACGCCGGCCGCGCCCGTGATCGCGCCCACCACCGGCCAGTCGGGAACGGTCACCTCGGCCGCCTCCGCGCGGACCGCCGGCAGGGACCCGGGGTCGGCCTGAGGCGCGGCCGCCGGGCGCGGTGGAACGAGCGAGCCCACGGCGTCGACCCGTCCGGCGGCGGCGAACCCCCAGTCGAGCAGGGAGCGCGCCTCCTCGTAGACGGCGAAGCCGCCGCCCGACTCGGGGCGCATCACCGTCACCACGAGGGTGCGCCCGCCCCGTTTCGCGGCGGCGATCAGCGTGTTGCCCGCGTTGGTGGTGTAGCCGTTCTTGACGCCGATCAGCCCCGGATAGCGTTCGACTCCGGCGCCGGTGAGCAGCCGGTTGGTGTTCTGGATGCCGAACGACCAGCCGTCCGCCGGGAACTTCGCGCTGGCCGTGGCGCAGTACCCGGCGAACTCCGCGTTGCGCAGCCCCGCCCGCCCGAACACCGCCAGGTCGTAGGCGGACGACACCTGGCCGGGCGCGTCGTAGCCGTCGGGGGAGACGACATGGGTGTCGCGGGCTCCCAGGGCGCGGGCCTTGTCCCGCATCTGCTGGGCGGTCGCCTTCCAGCCGCCGTTGAGGTGGGCCAGGACGCGTACGGCGTCGTTGCCCGAGCTGAGGAAGACCCCGCGCCACAGGTCGGCGACGGTGTACGTGCGGTTCTCCTTGACGCCGACCAGGCTGCTCCCCGCGCCGATGCCCGCCAGTTCCTCGCTCTTCACCGTGTGTCTCAGGCCCGCCGGGAGGCCCGGCAGCACGGTGAGCGCGAACAGGGCCTTCAGCGTGCTCGCGGGCGGCAGCTTGCGGTGCGCGTCGTGCGCGGCGAGCACCGCGCCGCTGTCGGCGTCGGCCACCAGCCACGACACCGCGGACACGTCCTGCGGCACCTCGGGCGCCCCCGCCCGGGGCCGTACCTGTGTCCCCTGCCCGTACAGGGACGGTGACCCCTGCGCGGCCTTGGCGTCCTGCGTGCCCGTCTCCGGCCGGGGGTCGACGGCTTCGAGGTCGGTCACGACGGCCAGGGCCCCGAGCGCGCAGACGGCGGTGCAGCACACGGCGATGCGGGCCGCACGGGGAGCTCGGGCGCCCCGGGATGCGCGAGCGACACGGGAAGCGCGGGATGAGAATCCGATGGTCATACCGAAAACGTAGGAAGGGGCGTGCCCCAGTCCGCGATGCCCGGGCCGAGAGCACGGATCGAGCACCCGGATGCCGCATGTCATGCCGCCGGCAGCGTGGGCCGCACCTGCCGCAGGAAGGCCGCGTTGTCCGGCGTGGCGCGCATCCGCTCCAACAACGTCTCCAGGTTCGGCTGCCCCTCGTGCGACCGCAGGGCCCGCCGCAGACCGCGTACGGTCGTCAACTCGCCGGTCGTCAACAGGAGTTCCTCGCGCCGGGTGCCGGAGGGGGTGATGTCCACGGCCGGGAAGACCCGCCGGTCGGCGAGGGCGCGGTCCAGGCGGAGTTCCATGTTGCCGGTGCCCTTGAGCTCCTCGAAGAAGAAGCCGTCGGCGCGGGAGCCGGTGTCCACCAGGGCGGTGGCCAGGATGGTGAGGGAGCCGGCCTCCTCGGTCAGCCGGGCGGCACCGAAGAGCCGCTTGGGGCCGTGCAGGGCGGCGGCGTCGACGCCACCGCTGAGCGTGCGGCCACCGGACGCGGCCGCGTTGTTGTGCGCCCGGCACAGCCGGGTCAGGGAGTCCAGGAGGATCACCACGTCCTCACCCTGCTCCACGAGCCGCTTGGCGCGCTCCACGACGAGTTCGGCGAGCGCGATGTGCTCCTTGGGGGACCGGTCGAACGTCGAGGCGTACACCTCGCCCCGTACGGAGCGCCGCATGTCGGTCACCTCCTCGGGCCGTTCGTCGAGCAGGACCACCATCAGGCGGGCCTCGGGGTGGTTGGCGGCGATCGCGGCGGCCACCTGCTGCAGCAGGACGGTCTTGCCGGTCTTGGGCGGGGCCACGATCAGTCCGCGCTGCCCCTTGCCCACGGGGGCGACGAGGTCGACCAGACGGCCCGTCAGGCCGCTCGCCGGGTGTTCGAGCCGCAGCCGCTCGCGCGGGTGCAGCGGGGTGAGGTCGTGGAAGTGCGGCCGGGAGCGCAGCTCTTGGGGCGTACGGCCGTTGATCCGCTCGACCTCGGTGAGGACGCGCCGGGCGTCGCGTACGCCCTCGACGGTGTCGCCCTTGCGCAGGCCGTACCGGCGGATCAGCGCGGCGGGGACCTGTGGGTCGGCGGGCGTGGGCAGGCAGCCCTCGACGCGCAGCCGGCCCGGCCCGCTCTGCGTGGTCTCCAGGACGCCGGTGACCCGGACCGGAGGCCGAGCATCGGTGGAAGTGTGTTCGAGTGTGGTGGTGGTCATGCGGGGGGTCCTTTCGAGGACGTGAGGGAGACGCATGGGAAGGGGAGGGGAAGGCGCACACCCGGAGTACGGCCGAGCCGTGCACGGCCGCGTGTCGACAAGCGGCCCGTGCGTCACGGGTTGGTGCGGTGAGCCGACGGCCGGTCGAGAAGCGACGGGCGGTTCGGCGAGAGAGATCTCAGGACCCGCGAGATCTGCGGATCCGAGAGGGAGCGGCACCGGAGCCGAGAAGGGCGATACACACGTGCCACTTTGAGCGTACCACTGTCGGCGGTCTGCTGTGGGGAGTTCCTTACCGATGGCTTACCCGTGCTCGTTGAACCGATCTCGCGGAACCCCCGTACAGATGGGCGCACCGCCAGCGGTCTTCGCACGGAAGGAACGTCGCGTGTCGCTCTTCACGCGCTCCAGCCCATCACCCGACACGGACGAGGCGAGCAAGCCGTCGGTCGATGAGACACCGGCGAAGACCGTCGACCCCGTCCGCCGATGGCGCGGTTACCGGACGGCGTTCCGGACGAGGTACCCCGTCGCGGCGCGGAGCGTGTCGTGGGGTGTCACGGCGCTGGCCGCCGCCCTGGTCCTCTTCGCACTGCTGATGCCGGGCAAGGCCGAGTACTTCGAGGCGCGGCAGTTCCTGCGCATACCCGTGGAGCCGATCCTCGCCGCCGCCCTGATGCTGGTGCTGCCCCGGCGGCCGAGGCTGGTCGCGGCGGTCGTCGTCGGCTTCGGCCTGGCCGCGCTGGTGGTCGTGAAGGCACTCGACATCGGCTTCAACCAGTTCCTCGGCCGGGGATTCAACATCGTCCTCGACTGGGGCCTGCTGGACGACGCCGAGTCGTACGTCCAGGACACGCTCGGCCCGACGGGCGCGACGGCCACGGTGGTCGGCCTCGTGGTCCTGGTGCTGCTGCTGTTCGCCGTCCTGGCACTGGCCGTGGTCCGCCTCGTCGATCTCCTCGTCCGGGACCGGGACCGGGCGACCCGGGGCACGATCGTCGCCGGGACCGTGTGGATCACCTGTGCGGCGCTCGGCCTGACGCCGATCGAGAACACGGCGGTCGCCTCCAGGAACACCATCGGTTTCGTGCAGGACCGCTGGGGCCGGGTCCAGGAGACCCTGCGGGACGAGGCCGCGTTCGCCCAGGAGGCCAAGAAGGACAAGTTCGCCGATGTCCCGGCCGACCGGCTGCTGACCGGACTGCGCGGCAAGGACGTCATGATCACCTTCATCGAGAGCTACGGCCGCGCGGCCCTGGAGGACCCGGCCATCGCACCGGGCGTGAACGCGGCCCTCGACGAGGAGGGCAAGGCCCTGACCGAGGCCGGGTTCGCGGCGAAGAGCGGCTGGTTGACCTCAGCGACGTACGGCGGCAGCAGCTGGCTCGGCCACTCCACGTTCCTCACGGGCCTGTGGATCGACAACCAGAGCCGCTACCGCACCGTCACCGCCGGTGAACGCCTCACGCTGCCCGGCGCGTTCCGCAAGAGCGGCGCCTGGCGGACGGTCGGCATCGTGCCCGGAGTGCAGAAGAACTGGCCGGAAGGCGACTTCTACGGCCTCGACAAGGTCTACGACTCCCGCGATCTCGGCTACCGGGGGCCCAAGTTCAGCTGGTCCACCATGCCCGACCAGTACGCCCTCTCCGCGTTCGAGCGCCTGGAAGCCGCCAAGAAGCGCGACAAGCCGCTGATGTCGGAGATCATCCTGACCTCCAGCCACCAGCCCTGGGCCCCGCTGCCGGAGATGGTCGGCTGGGACGAGGTCGGCGACGGCTCCGTCTACCGGGACATCGAGAAGGCCGGCAAGGACCCCGCGGACGTGTTCACCGACCCCGTCAAGGTGAAGGAGGAGTACGGCAAGTCCGTCCAGTACTCGCTGCACAGCCTCCTGCGGTACGTCGAGAAGTACGGCGACGAGAACACCGTCCTGGTCTTCCTCGGCGACCACCAGCCCATGGCGAGCGTCAGCGGCAACGGCGCGAGCCACGACGTACCGGTCACCGTCGTGGCGCACGACCCGACGGTCCTCGACCGGATCGCCGACTGGGGCTGGTCCGACGGCCTGCGCCCCGGCGACGACGCTCCGGTCTGGCGCATGGACACCTTCCGCGACCGTTTCCTGACGGCGTACGGCGAGGAGCCGACGACGGCCGGCTCGCCCGCGCCATAGCACCGAGGCGTCGGCGTGGGCAGCCGTGCCGCGACCGGCTAGCAGTCGAGCTCGAAGATCCCGTACCCGAAGCCCTGCGCGGTGATCGTGCCGTCCGCGATCTCCACGCCCCGCCCCTCCAGGGGGTCACGGACTGCGCGCTCGTACGACCAACCGGCCGCGTTCCGCCGGGGGTTGACCACCACCAGGTACCGTCCGCCCCGCACGTACACGAACGGACAGCCCGCGTGCAGCACCTCCACCGAGCCGCCGGAGCCCAGTTCTGGGGTCCGGCGGCGCAGGGCGATCAGGCGGTGGACGAGGTGGAGGAGCGAGGTGGTGTCGGCGCGCTGGGCGGCGACGGTCGGGCGGTCGGGGGAGGGGTCGAGGGGGAGGTAGAGGCGGTCGGCGGGGGCGGTGGCCGGGCACGTGGCTGCCGCCGAGCATCTCAGGAGGGCCACAGCCTGCCCGCGGGGGTTGGCACTGCTCGCCCAGGAGCGCCCATAAGGCCGCTTTACTCGATCGTGTGATGGTCGGGTTCCTGGCTTGCGGCGTCCTTGGCCGTCCGGGTTGACGTGCTCGCGCGATCTGGGACACCGGATATGGCATCGGCGTGCGGGGCCCCCGCTCCACCGGAGACGTGGTTCGGGGCCTCCCCGTCGCCACTGGCCGTACCCACCTGGCCAGGCTCACTCCTGCTCAGTCTTCAGGAATGGTTTTGTCCTGGTGGGCCGGGACTGCATGATGGCGGACCGGCGTCGCTCCACGGGCGCCGGAAAACCGTCGTTCGATTCGGAGTCACCACGTGCCCAGCAAGAAGGCCCTCGTCCGCCGCCCGAGCCCCCGCCTGGCCGAAGGCCTCGTCACGCACGTCGAACGCACGGAGGTGGACGTCGACCTCGCGGTCGAGCAGTGGGAGGCGTACGGCGAAGCGCTGCGCGACCACGGCTGGGAGACGATCGAGGTGGAGCCGGCCGACGACTGCCCGGACTCGGTGTTCGTCGAGGACACCGTCGTCATGTACAGGAACGTGGCGCTGATCGCGCGCCCCGGCGCCGAGTCCCGGCGGGCCGAGACCGAGGGGATCGAGGAGGCCGTGGCCGCGCTCGGCTGCTCGGTGAACTGGGTCTGGGAGCCGGGCACGCTGGAGGGCGGCGACGTCCTGAAGGTCGGCGACACCGTGTTCGTGGGCCGGGGCGGGCGCACCAACGCGGCCGGCGTCCAGCAGTTGCGGGCCGCGTTCGAGCCGCTCGGGGCGCGGGTGGTCTCCGCCCCGGTGAGCAAGGTGCTGCATCTGAAGTCGGCGGTCACGGCGCTGCCCGACGGCACGGTCGTCGGGCACATCCCGAAGATGGACACCCCGTCGCTGTTCGGCCGCTTCCTGCCGGTGCCGGAGGAGGCGGGGGCACACGTGGTGCTCCTCGGCGGCGACAAGCTGCTGATGGCCGCGAGCGCACCGAAGACCGCCGAGCTGTACTCCGACCTCGGTTACGAGCCCGTCGTGGTCGACATCAGTGAGTTCGAGAAGCTCGAGGGCTGTGTGACATGCCTCTCGGTGCGCCTGCGCGGCCTGTACGCCTGACGGGTGATCGCTTCGCCCCTTCGGCGCCGGGACCTGCGGGTCCACGGGGCCTTCGGCGTGCCCGCCGACGGCACGGGGGACCCCGCTGATCAGGGGTCTTTACAGCACACTTAACCTACGGCATCGTAACCTACGGCTTCGTAGCCTACGATGCCGTAGGTTCAGGTCGCCCGCCCGCGGCAGCACCGAACGTCCCGTTCCCTGTACGTCCCCCTGGAGCCTCTGTGTCGATCACTTCTCCCCACCTCGGCAGCCCGTCCGGCGAATGGACCGACGCGCGGCTGCTGTACGCACTGGAGGAAGTCGTCGAGAAGGAACTCAACCGGCACCTGAAGGTCACCAAGGACTGGATGCCGCACGAGTACGTGCCCTGGAGCGACGGCCGCAACTTCCCCGGTTTCTTCGAGGACGGCGAGGCCTGGGAGAAGGGACAGTCGAAGGTCTCCGAGGTGGGCCGGATCGCCCTCGTGGTGAACCTGCTGACCGAGGACAACCTGCCCAGCTACCACCACGAGATCGCCACCCTCTTCGGCCGGGACGGCGCCTGGGGCACCTGGGTGCACCGCTGGACCGCGGAGGAGGGCCGGCACGGCATCGTGATGCGCGACTACCTTCTCGCCTCGCGCGCGGTGGACCCGGACAAGCTGGAGCAGTTCCGGATGGCCCACATGGGCGAGGGCTTCGAGTCGGACAACCGGCACTCGATGCTGCACACGGTCGCATACGTCGCCTTCCAGGAGCTCGCCACCCGCGTCTCGCACCGCAACACCGGCCACCACTCCGGTGACCCCGTGTGCGACCGCATGCTGGCGCGCATCGCGACCGACGAGAACCTGCACATGATCTTCTACCGGAACCTGCTGAAGGCCGCGTTCGAGTTCGCCCCCGACCTCACCATGCAGGCGGTCCGGGACGTCGTGGTCGACTTCCGGATGCCCGGCCACGGTATGCCCGGCTTCGAGCGGGCCGCCGCGCAGATGGCCATCGGCGAGGTCTACAACATGCGTATCCACCACGACGACGTCCTGGCGCCCGTCATCCGCTTCCTGAAGATCATGGAGATCGACGGCCTCGGCCCCGAGGGCATGAAGGCGCAGGAGGAGCTCGGCCTCTACATGGGGGGACTCGACGCGGAGGCCCGCAAGTTCGACGAGAAGCTGGCGGCGCGCAAGGCACGGATGGCGGCGCGGGCCGGGGCCTGACGGCCGCGGCCTGACGGCCGCGCACCGCAGGAGGCCCGGAGGCCCGGAGGCGCGGAGTACCTGAGCCGGGTGGCCGTGCGGCGCAGGGGGCGGGGCGGCTGGATTCGAACCAGCGTGTTCCGGTTTTGGAGACCGGCGCGTCTGCCTCTGCGCTACGGCCCCGCCCTTGGAGGGGAGCCTAGTCGCTCCCCTCACCTCACCACTCCGCCTCCCGGTAGTCCTTGAGGAAGACTCCCGACACCGGGTCGCCCGCCTCGCCGCGCACGATCGGGTCGTAGACGCGGGCCGCGCCGTCGACGATGTCGAGCGGGGTGCGGAAGCCGGCACCGGCCATGCGGTTCTTCTTGGGGGCGGGGTTCTCGTCGGTGATCCAGCCGGTGTCGACGGCGCACATGTGGACGCCCTGCTCCGCGAGTTCGGCGGCGCTGGTGCGGGTGAGCATGTTGAGGGCGGCCTTGGCCATGTTGGTGTGCGGATGCCCGGCCGTCTTGTTCCGTACGGCGAAACGGCCCTCGACGGCGGTCACGTTGACCACGTAGCGGCGGGGGCGTGGAGCGGCGAGCAGCAGCGGCAGCAGGCGGTCGCAGAGGAGCGCCGGGGCCAGGGAGTTGACCAGCTGGGTCTCCAGGACCTCCGCCGGGTCGAGTTCGCCCAGCCGCGCCGACCAGGAGTTCTCCGGGGCGGGGTCGGGCAGCAGTCCGGCCTCGTCGGCCTCGCGCAGCACGACGGGCAGGGTGGCGGCGCCAGCCCCCAGCATCCGCATCGGGGTGAACCCCGGTGCCTGCCGCGCCCCTTCGGGCAGCGCGTCGTACTCCCCTGCGGCCAGCAGCGCGTACGACTCCGGCGGCCGCCGCACGGTCTGGGCCGCGTTGTTGACCAGGATGTCGAGCGGCTCGCCCTCCTGCCTCAACTGCTCGCACAGGCCCAGCACTTGGCGCGGGTCCCGCAGGTCGACGGCTATGACGGTCAGCCGGTCGAGCCACTTCGCGCTGCCCGGCTCGGCCCGGAAGCGGCGCACGGTGTCGTGCGGGAAGCGGCTGGTGACGAGCAGTTCGGCGCCGTCGCGCAGCATCATCAGGGCCAGCTGGAAGCCGATCTTCACACGGCCGCCGGTGAGCAGCACGCGGCGCCCGCTCAGATCGGTGCCGAGGGCGCGGCGGGCGGTGTTGTCGGCGGCGCAGTCCGGGCACAGCCGGTGGTAGAAGGAGTCGACCTGTCGATAGGACGCCTTGCAGACATAGCAGTGCCGCGACTTCAGGAGAACTCCCCCGCCGCCCGCCGCTCGTTCCGACAGCGGGGCGTCCTCGCGCCGGTCCAGGGCGCCGGTGGCGGTCGCGGCCATCACGGCGGCGTCGTTGGCGGACTTCTCGGCGCCGCGTGCCTTACGGCGACGCTTCCAACCGTCGCGTGCGAAGGACGCGGCGACCCGCTCGGCCCGTAGCCGCACGGGGTCGTCCACGGGCAGCGCCCTCAGTCGGCCGACCGTACGGTGGAAGGCCGCCAGTTCGTCCTCGGTGATACCGCCGTCGACGCTCGTGCCGTCGTCGTCGCTCATGCGTGCCCCGCCCCGCGTGTCCCGTGCCGTGTCGCGGCTGTCCCCTCGGCCCACGCGGCCTCCGAAGCAGCGCGGCGCCGTGCGTCGGGCGCGGTGCGCCGCCGTGAAGCGCGGTCCGGACGACCGGATTCGAACCGGCGTTTCCGCCCTGGCAAGGCGGTGCGACTGCCTCTGCGCTACGTCCGGACCGCGCCCCCGGATCCTATGGGCCCGCCTCGGCCGGGGCCCACCGATTTTCGCGCCGGCCCGGAGGTGACCCCGTCGGCCCGTCGGCCAGGCGCCGCGGCGCATTCGACACCGGCCCGTCAGCCGTTCTCGGTGCGCCGGAGTCGCAGTCTCTCCTTCTCGGAGAGTCCGCCCCAGACGCCGAACCGTTCGTCGTTGGACAGCGCGTACTCGAGACACGCGGTACGCATCTCGCACATACCGCAGATGCGCTTCGCCTCACGCACCGAGCTGCCGGGCTCGGGAAAGAAGAAGTCTGCCCCCGTCTGCGCACACAGCGCCCGCTCCTGCCAGGCACGGTCGATCGGGGTGATCGTGTCGTTGTGCATGCCCAGCAGCGTGCCGGGCACCGAAAAACGTTCGATCAACGCGACATCAACGCGACACGCCGGGACGCCGGGACGCCGGGACGTCGGGACGCCGGGAGTCTGGGAACTGCAGACCGACGGACCTGCGGGCCTGCGGGCTTGCGGGCCTGCGGGCCTGCGGGCTTGCGGGCCTCCATGGCTGCCACCCTGCCTGCCTGGCGGATGCACGGCGCATCGCGTCCCGCCGATGCGCGGGCGGGCGCGCGTGCGCGGTGCCAGACTCGGCAGTACGGGCAACCGGCCCCTCGACCTCCGCAGAGGAGCGCAGCCATGCTCAGCACCCGCCATGTCGACGGCGCCCCGAACTGGATCGACCTCGGCACCCCCGACATCGAAGGCGCCGCCTCCTTCTATCACCACCTCTTCGGCTGGCAGTTCGAGTCAGCAGGCCCCGGGATGGGCGGCTACGGCTTCTTCCAGCTCGACGGCCGCACCGCCGCGGCAGGTATGCAGAATCCCCCGGAGCAGGGACCGCCGTCCTGGAACATCTATTTCCGGACGCCGGACGCCGATGCCACGGCCGAGGCGGTCGAGCAGGCCCACGGCTCCGTGCTGCTGCGGCCCATGGATGTGGCGGACGAGGGCCGGATGGCGATCCTCGCGGACCGGGCGGCTGTGCCCTTCGGCGTGTGGCAGCCCGCCCGCATCACCGGGCTCGACGTCGTCATGGACCCGGGCGCGCTGTGCTGGCTGGAGCTGTACACACCGGACCTGCCCGCGGCGGCCGGGTTCTTCAACTCCGTGTTCGGCTGGGAGACCTCCGCCATCGACATCGCCGGCAGCAGCTACACCTGCGTGAACCCGGCGGGCACCGAGCCCGGGTCGATGTTCGCCGGCATCGTGCCGCTCGACGAGGACCCGAGCGAGGCGGGGTCCGGGCCGTACTGGCTGCCGTACTTCGAGGTGCCGGACACGGACGCCGCGGTGAGCAGGGCGCTGGAGCGCGGTGGCGGTGTCCGGCTGCCCGCCACCGACCTCCCGGGCGCGGGGCGTTTCGCCAAGCTCACCGACCCGTACGGGGCACGGTTCGCGGTGATCAGGAGCGAGCAGCCGCAGGGTTAGGGCGCCGCAGCGGCTGGGGCCGCCGCCTCGCTGGCTGGGGCTCCGCTTCAGGGCCGGGGCCGCCGCCCTCGCTGGCTGGGGCTCAGCTTCAGGGCCGGGGCGCCGCCTCACCAGCCGGGGCGCAGCGTCAGAGCCGGGGTCCAGGCCTCACCAGCCGAGGCCGAACGTCGTTCGACTTGTCGTCAGTTCATGAACCCATCCATGTTCTTGAGAGCGCTCTCAGTCATAAGTCTTGACGGCTCAACCTCCCCTGGGAACAGTGGGGGAACCACAGCAGGGGCCCCGTCCGCTGTGCCTCCACTCCCCCACGTCCCAGGAGGCCATCGTGATCTCCCGCCGTACGTTCCTGTCCATGACCGCCGCCGCCGTCGGCGCCACCGCCGTCGGGGCGCCCTCGGCCCGCCCGCCCACGCCGCGCCCGCCACCTGCGAACTCGCCCTGCAAAACGCCTCGTTGCCGGGCCCGGTC
>NZ_JARGEE010000909.1:0-1053 GCF_033794485.1 Streptomyces sp. MB09-02B | reverse complement strand
CTGCCCCTGCCCCACCCCGTGCCGCTGCCGCTCGGCTCCGCTCAGAGCACCTTCGCCCGTACCAGCGCCGAGAGGACGAGCGTGCCGGGGAGGAGGGGGAGCCAGACGGTGAGGACGCGGTAGCCGATGACCGTGGTGGTGGCGAGGGTCGCCGGCGCGCCGAAGGCGACCAGGGTGAAGACGAGCGCCGCGTCCATCGGCCCGAGTCCGCCCGGCGCGGGCACGGCACCGGCGGCCGTACTGGCGACGAGGTAGGCGAAGAGCATCTGCGGCCAGGACAAGGGCAGTCCGAGCGAGGAGCCGACCGAGGCGACCACGGCCCCCTGGCACAGCGGGAAGGCGGCGGCCCCGCCCCACAGGGCGAGCGCGCGGCAGGGACGGCTGTGCACGATCCGCGTGTCGGTGAGCGCGGAACGCAGCCCTCCGATCAGTGGCCGCCGCAACGGCCGTACGGTCGTGATCAGTGTGACCACGGCGGCGAGGCTGACGCCGGTGATCGCGCCGACCAGGGCGAGCGTCTCGCCCTTGGGGAGGAGTTCGGTCAGGCGGAGCGTGCCCGGGAAGGCGACGACGAAGGCGACGATCACCAGGGTCTTGGCCACGGGTTTGACCGCCGAGTACAGGGCGAGCGAGGACGTGGCCCTGGAAAGGGGGATGCCACGGCCTCGAAGGAAGCGCAGGACGACGGCGTGGGCGCCGATGTTGCCCGGCAGCGCGTGACCAGCCGCCCCGGCAGCGAACTGCGTCGCCAGCAACTGACCCGGTGGCAGCCGTTCCGGCACCGCCCCCTGCCGTACGCAGGCGGAGGCCACCGAGCACAGGGCGGTGAAGAACACCCCGGCCAGCAGCCATCGCCAATCGGCCGAGGCCAGGCGCACCGCCCCGCCGTGCACGGTCCGCCAGTCGAACGCCGCCCAGGCACCGAGCAGCACCAACGGCAGCAACGTCAGAGCCAGCCGCAACCGGCGGCCATTGGCGGCCGACCGGGCGGGGAGCAGCGCCCGAACCCTGCCGGGCAGAAACGCGACGAGCCGGGTCGGGTGGGGGGTCGAG
>NZ_JARGEE010000908.1:0-1055 GCF_033794485.1 Streptomyces sp. MB09-02B | reverse complement strand
CCCCCTCCACGGCTCCCGCACCGTCGACGTAGGCGCCGGCACCGGCATCTCCACCGCCCTCCTCCACACCCGAGGCGCCCACGTCCTGGCCGTCGAACCCGGCGCGGGCATGGCAGCCCAGTTCCGCCGCGCCCACCCCCGCCTCCCCCTCGTCCGAGGCGACGGCAATGCCCTCCCCGTCGCCACCGCCTCCACCGACTTCCTGACCTACGCCCAGTCCTGGCACTGGACCGACCCCACCCGCTCGGTCCCGGAAGCCCTCCGCGTACTCCGCCCCGGCGGCGTACTCGCCCTCTGGTGGAACACCGACGCCGTCGACATCCCCTGGATCGCCGACGCCACCACCCGCATCCACCGCTTCCTCGGAGTGGACCCCGACACCCCGATCGAGAAGAGCGCTTCCGGCGCGCCCGCCGCCCTCACGGACACGGCGGGACTCATCGACTTCACCCGCCGCCAGGTCCGCTGGAGCCGCGAGGTCTCCCTCGACACCCATCTGGCCAACATCGCCAGCCACTCGGCCTTTCTGGTTCTGGGCGAAGACGCCACCACCGAGTTCTTCACCGAGGAGCGAGCCCACCTCCGCAAGCTCTTCCCCACGGAAACCATCGAGGAGACCTACGACGTGGACCTGCTACTGGCCATCCGCCCCTGAACCGCTCCCCTTTGCACCGGCCCCTCCTGAACCGGCCCCTCCTGCATCGGCCTCTCTTGCACCAGGCAGGCGATCCACGGCCACCCCCGCCCGCCACGCCTCCAAAGCCGCCGCACACGCGTGATCCACATGCCACAGCCCGCTCAACTCCAGCCGCACCCCCCGCTCCCGAGGCACCCCTTCCAGCGCGTCCAGCAGCTTCGGCAGCCGCAGGAACGTCGCGTTCCCCATCACCCGCACCACCACCCCCGTGTCACCCCTGTCCTCGACCTCCACATGTACCTGGCTGATGTCCCACGCCGTCTTGGCCACCGCCAACGCGAGCCCCACCAGCACTCCCTCGAAGAGGTTCCAGGTCACGATCGCCAAGGCGGTCACCCCCAGCACCACCACCTCCCCG
>NZ_JARGEE010000907.1:0-1057 GCF_033794485.1 Streptomyces sp. MB09-02B | reverse complement strand
CCCCACCACACCGCCCGCCCCCTCCGACGAAGGAGCAGCATGACCACCGTGACCGCCGCCGAGCGCGTCGTCCCCGGCCCGCGCGCACTGGCCGCGCACGGGCTCTCGACGCTGCGGCGCCATCCTCTGATCGTCGTCCTCACCCTGCTGGTGCTGGTGTTCCAGCTGTCCACGGGCAGCTTCCTCGACCCGGGGAACCTGCGCGGGATCGCCACCGACGCGGCGGCCCTCGCGATCGTCGCCGTGCCCCTGGCCCTGCTGGTCATCAGCGGCTACCTGGACCTGTCGGTGGGCTCGACGCTGGCGCTGGGCGCCCTCACGGCGGGCTGGCTCGCCGGTGAGCACGCCCAGTCCCCCGTGGTCGCCGTCCTCGGGGCGCTGGCCGCCGGCGCGGCGGTCGGCGCCGTGAACGGAGTGCTCTGCTGCTATCTGGGGCTGTCGCCGTTCATCGTGACGCTGGGCATGCTGGCGGCCGTGCGCGGCCTGGCACAACAGCTCTTCCCGCTGCCGCTGAGCGGTTTCGGCGACGGCTTCGCCTGGCTCGGCGGGGCACGGATCGCCGGGATCGCGGCCCCCGTCGTCATCGCCGCCGTCGTGCTCGTCGCCGGGGCGCTGTTCCTGGCGTACACACCCACCGGACGCCATGTGTTCGCGATCGGGGTCAACCGGGAGGCCGCGTACCTCTCCGGCATCGATGTCCGCCGTACGCCGTTCGCGCTGTTCGTGGTCACCGGTACGGCCGCCGCGCTGGCCGGGGCGATCAAGGCGTCCGTGCTGGACAGCGCGGTCGCGGGCACCTCGGGCACGGGCTTCGAGCTGACCGTGCTCACGGCCGTGCTGCTGGGCGGGGTCGCCCTGAGCGGCGGCTCCGGTTCGGTGCTCGGGGTGCTGCTCGGCGTGCTGTTCCTGGGTTGCCTGCAGAACGGGCTGACACTGCTGAGCGTGCCGACGTTCTGGCAGCAGATGGCGCAGGGCGTGGCTCTGGTGGCGGGCGCCGCGCTCGCCTACTTCGGCCCGCGCGCGACCCGGTGACCGACGCCCCGGGCCCTTCCCGTAC
>NZ_JARGEE010000906.1:0-1057 GCF_033794485.1 Streptomyces sp. MB09-02B | reverse complement strand
CGATCCACCTCCCCCTCTCCTGGGACGACCCCGCCACCCGTGAGGCCATCGCCCGCTACATGGCGGGCGTCCGCGACGACGCGCCCTGGTGCCCCTGGAACATCGAGTTCATCCGCCGCGTCAACGGCCTGGAGTCGGTGGCCGAGGTGTACGACACGGTCTTCGCGGCCGAGTACCTGGTCCTGGGCCTGGGCGACGTCTACCTGGGCGCTCCCGTGGCGACCCCGCTGGATCCCCGCCACCGCCTGGTGACCACGAAGTACAACCCGGCCCGCACCTGGACGGCCGAGAACTCGGTGGGCATCGGCGGCGCCTACCTCTGCGTCTACGGCATGGAGGGGCCCGGTGGTTACCAGTTCGTCGGACGCACCACCCAGG
The DNA here is from genome assembly GCF_033794485.1 of Streptomyces sp. MB09-02B. Taxonomy (NCBI): domain Bacteria; kingdom Bacillati; phylum Actinomycetota; class Actinomycetes; order Kitasatosporales; family Streptomycetaceae; genus Streptomyces; species Streptomyces sp. MB09-02B. The sequence goes on along the minus strand of NZ_JARGEE010000906.1, from coordinate 679 downwards.
TGTGGTCCCCCTGGCAGCAGCGCGGCGCCTTCGAGCCCGGCTCCCCCTGGCTGCTCCGCTTCTTCGACCGGATCAAGTGGTATCCCGTGGACGCCGACGAGCTCCTGTCCCTGCGCGCGGACATCGTCTCGGGCCGTTTCGTCCCGCGCGTGGAACACGGCACCTTCTCCCTGGCCGAGTACGAAGCGTTCCTCGCCGAACACGCCGACTCCATAGCCGAGTTCAGGGCCGGTCAGCAGACCGCGTTCGCGGCGGAGCGGGCCGCGTGGGAGGCGGCCGGCGAGTTCACGAGAACGGACACGGCACCGGCCGACCTCGCACCGCCGACCGAGATCCACGTCCCCGAGGGCGGCCACCTGATCGAGGCCGAATACGCCGCCTCGGTCTGGCAGGTGAACGTACGCCCAGGAGACCGGGTGACCACCGGCCAGCCCCTCCTGACCCTGGAGGCGATGAAGATGGAATCCCACGTCCCCGCCCCCACGAACGGCATCATCGACCAGATCCTGACCACCCCGGGCACCCAAGTGGCCCCAGGCACCCCCCTGATCATCCTGACCCCGGGCCACACGCGGCGCCAAGGTTGGCCCCGGGTCCCGTGGGTTCCGGGGGGTCCCCGGGTCCACGGGGTTGGCCGGGGGGCAAGGATCCGGGGGAGTATGCGGTGGGGGGGGGCGGG
>NZ_JARGEE010000905.1:0-1072 GCF_033794485.1 Streptomyces sp. MB09-02B | reverse complement strand
GACCGACAGCTACGACCAGCTCGACGACCGCCTGGTGTGCACGGACCCGGCCGAGCTGCCCGAGGTGCGTTCGTACTCGTGCGACGGGATCAACGGCGAACGCGCATTCACCGACGATGCAGTGCGTACCACCGTGCGCCAGCTCATGGACGAAAACACCTGGATCTCAGCCGCATTCGCTGTTGAAGGTATCGACCCCGAGGCCCTGACCTACAACACCCTGCACCGCTCAGCGTCCATGCTCACCCTCGACGCCGACCGCACCCAGGCCCTGCGCCACCTCGCCCGGACGGCGGGCACCACGCTCCACGCCCCCGTCCTCACGGCGTACTACCGCGCCCTCACCACCCTGACCGGCCGCCGCGACCTGGTCCTCGGCCTGGCCGTCACCGGCAGGGACGAGAGCACCGGCGACGCCCACCGCGTCTTCGGCCCGTTCGCCGAGGCGGTGGCGCTGCGCCCGGTGCCACCGTCCGACGACGCCGACCCCGCCCCGGGCTTCGACGAGGACCTCCGCCGTGTCACCGCCGAGACCATCGCGGCCCGCACCGCCGGCCCTCTGGACCTCCGTACGCCCCAAGGCCTGCCCCGTACCGCCCAGTTCTTCTTCACGTTCCTGGACTTCAGCTCCCTCGGCGCACCGCCCGACACCACGCTGTCGCTCCGGGCCGACGACAGCGACACCGAACTCGCCCCGCCGCCGGTGGGCACCGACGTCTTCCTGGCCGTACGCCCCACCCCGGACGGCAAGGGCCTGAGCATCACGGCGCGCGCGTCGTCGAGGGCCGTGACGTGTGACGAACTCATGCGCTTCGCAGGGGAGTTGAGAGGCGAACTGGAGGGAGAGGGATCACGCCACCGCGACACCCGCCTCGACGCGGCCCTCGTCGGCTACCTCCCGACCCCTCACCAACTGGCCGCCTTCGCCGGGCTCCCCGCGCACGCGGTCCCCAGCCGCGAACAGCTCCGCGCCCTCCTCTTCCCGGACGGCCGCCCCCGGGTCCCGCCGACCTCGGCCCTCTCCACCATCCTCCCCTGCCGACGAAAACCCTGTCGTTGCACCCATATGTCC
>NZ_JARGEE010000904.1:0-1074 GCF_033794485.1 Streptomyces sp. MB09-02B | reverse complement strand
GCGGTGACCTCCAGGGTGACGGTGGCCTCGGGGGTGACGGTGGCCTCGGCCGTGGCTCCGGGGGTCCGGGCCGCGCGGAACGTCCGTCGGTACGCCGTCGGCGTCACCCCCAGCACCCCCTGCAGGTGCTGCCGCATGGACTGGGCCGTGCCGAAACCCGCGTCGTGGGCGACCTGGTCGATGGCGAGGTCGGTGGATTCCAGGAGGTGGCGAGCGCGTTCGACGCGCTGCTGGGTGAGCCACTGGCCCGGGCTGACACCGGCCTCCTCGCGGAAGCGGCGGGTGAACGTACGGACGGACATGGACTCCCGCGCGGCCATGTCCCGGAGCTGGATCGGCTCGTGGAGCCGCCCCAGGGCCCACGCGCGGGCGGCCGTCGTGGTCCCGGCCTGCGGCTCGGGCAGCGGCCGCTGGATGTACTGGGCCTGCCCGCCGGCCCGGTGCGGCGGCACGACCGTGCGCCGGGCCACGTCGTTGGCGACGCCGGTGCCGTGGTCGCGACGTACGAGATGCAGGCACAGGTCGATGCCGGCCGCCACGCCCGCCGAGGTGAGGACGCCACCGTCGTCGACGAAGAGGACGTCCGCGTCGACCCGTACCTTCGGGAAGAGCCGCTGGAAGTGCTCGGCGAGGGACCAGTGCGTGGTCGCCGGGCGGCCGTCGAGGAAGCCGGCCGCGGCCAGGACGTAACCGCCGTTGCAGATGGAGACCAGCCGGGTGCCGGGGCGGATGTGGGCGAGGGCGGCGGCCAGTTCGGGGGTGAGGACGCCGTCCTTGTAGACCGGGCCGAGTTCGTACGAGGCGGGGACGACGACCGTGTCGGCGGTGGCGAGGGTCTCCGGGCCGTTCGCGACGAGGATCTCGAAGTCGGCGTCCGTCTCCACCGGGCCGGGTGGCCGGATCGAGCAGGTCACGATCTCGTAGAGCGGCCGCCCCGCCGTGTCCCGCGCCTTGCCGAAGATGCGCTGCGGGATGCCGAGTTCGAAGGGGAGCAGGCCGTCGAGGGCGAGCACGACGACGCGGTGCGGGGGCGTGGGCCGCGTGGCGGGCACCGGCTGTGGGGCGGTGGTGGGC
>NZ_JARGEE010000903.1:0-1075 GCF_033794485.1 Streptomyces sp. MB09-02B | reverse complement strand
GCGGGAGGGTGGCGGACGTCGGGTTGACGGGCGCGGGCCATGAGCTCCCGCGTACCGGGGTCAGTGCGGGCGGGCCGGGGCGGTCAGCCGCTCCGCCAGGTGGTCCACGAACGCGATGAGCCATTCCAGGCGGGGCCCGCCGCGAGCCACCCGGAACCCGTGCCGACGGGCGTGGAACGCGGCGCGGACGGCCTCCACCTGCGCCCAGCGCCGCAGCCGCTCCCCGTCGACCTCGGCGGTCTCGGCGAAGACGTCCAGCACCCGGCGGACGGCCGCGCCTAGGTCGTCCGCCGCGATGAGGCTCAGAGCCCGCGACTTCAGCAGCGTGCCGCCGTCGTAGGCGGGGTCCCCCGCCAGCCCCTTGGGGTCGACGGCCAGCCACGGCTCACGGTCGGCCCGCAGGATGTTCCTGGCGTGGAGATCGCCGTGCACGACGGTGTCCGGCTGGTCGGGCCCCAGCTCACGGAGGGTGGCCAGCGCGGCGTCCACCGTGCGGCGGGGCAGCGCGTGCGACGGCTTCCCGGCGTCCGCCCGCAGTTCCTCCGCCCAGGTGCCGGTCCGTTCCCGCAGCCGGGGCAGCCCGGCGGGCGCGGGCACGGCCAGTCGTCGGCTCAGCCGCCCGGCGACGGTCACGATCTCGTCCTCGTCGCCGAGCTCCGCCAGCGTCGACGTCCGGACCCGTTCCAGCAGCATGGCGAACCGCTCGTCGTCCCGCCGGTACAGCCGTACGGCCCCACACCCGCCCCAGGCCTCGAAGGCGTCCGGCTCATGGACGTTCCCGGGGTGCGGGAACGACACCTTCAGGACGGCGGCGGGCTCCCCCCGCCGCGCCACCGGGACGACCACCCCGACACCGCCGTGCACGACGTCCCCGTCCGGCACGCACCCCCACCGGTCCAGCAACTCGCCCACGATGCGCGGCAGTTCGGCGAGCCACACCGCCCCCGGCTCGCCCTCCCGCTCGACCGTGCTCCGTGCGAACGCGTCGGGTACCTCGATCATCCCGGCACCCTACGCCCCGCCCCGGCCCGGGGAGCGGCGCCGAGGCGGTCGGCACGCTCGCGCCCCCTCGTAG
>NZ_JARGEE010000902.1:0-1075 GCF_033794485.1 Streptomyces sp. MB09-02B | reverse complement strand
CCACTCCGCCGGTCCCGCAGCCGCCCGTGCAGCAGCAGCCCCCGCCGCAGCACCAGCAGGCCCCGGACCCGCAGCGCCCCGGGCCGGCCCGCATCGACCAGGTGCGCGCCGAGCTGGACGAGCTCAGTGACTACCTCCGCAACCACGAGGGAGACAGGTGACCCAGGGGCAGGGCACCGGACGCCTGATCACCGGCCGCTACGAACTGTCCACGCTCATCGGACAGGGCGGCATGGGCCAGGTGTGGACGGCCTACGACCAGCGCCTCGACCGGCGGGTGGCGGTGAAGCTGCTGCGCCCGGACAAGGTCGCGGGCCAGGAGGCCGACGAACTGCGCCGCCGCTTCGTGCGCGAGTGCCGCGTCACGGCCCAGGTCGACCACCCCGGCCTGGTGACCGTGCACGACGCGGGCAGCGAGGGCGAGGAGCTGTTCCTCGTCATGCAGTACGTCGACGGGGCCGACCTCGCCGACCACCTCGCCGAGCACGACCCGTACCCGTGGCAGTGGACCGTCTCGGTCGCCGCCCAGCTGTGCGCCGTGCTCTCCGCCGTGCACGCGGTGCCGATCATCCACCGCGACCTCAAGCCGCGGAACGTCATGGTCAAGCAGGACGGCACGGTCACCGTGCTCGACCTCGGCGTCGCCTCCGTCATGGACACCGACACCACCCGCCTCACCCACACCGGTTCACCGATCGGCAGCCCCGCCTACATGGCCCCCGAACAGGCCATGGGCGGCGCGGTCGGCCCCTACACCGACCTGTACGCCCTCGGTGTGCTGATCCACGAACTGCTCAGCGGGAACGTCCCGTTCACCGGCTCAACGGCCCTCGGCGTCCTGCACCGCCACCTCTACGAGCCGCCGGTCCCCGTCCGCCGCATCCGCCCCGAGGTCCCCGAGAACCTGGAGACCCTGGTCCTCCGGCTGCTCTCCAAGGACCCGCAGCACCGCCCGTCCTCCGCCCAGGAGACGTACGAACAGCTCCTCCCGCTGCTCCCCGCGCGCGGGATGCCCACCGGCTCCCCGCTCGACCCCACGCGCCCCTTCCTGCGCCCGCACGCCCCCTGGCCGGAC
>NZ_JARGEE010000901.1:0-1076 GCF_033794485.1 Streptomyces sp. MB09-02B | reverse complement strand
CATCCCCTGCGGGAACTGGTCACCTCCTCCGAGCCGTTGCCCCTGCTGGTGGAACGCGAACGCGCCCTGTTCGGCTCCTGGTACGAGTTCTTCCCCCGCTCCGAGGGCACCCCCGAGCAGCCCCACGGAACCTTCCGCACCGCCGCCCGACGCCTCCCCGCCATCGCCGCCATGGGCTTCGACGTCGTCTACCTGCCCCCCATCCACCCCATCGGCACCACCTACCGCAAGGGCCGCAACAACACCCTCTCCCCCACCCCCGACGACGTCGGCGTCCCCTGGGCCATCGGCTCCCCCGAAGGCGGCCACGACACCGTCCACCCCGACCTCGGCACCCTCGACGACTTCGACCACTTCGTCACCGAGGCACGCGCCCACGGCCTGGAAGTCGCCCTGGACTTCGCCCTCCAGTGCTCCCCCGACCACCCCTGGGTCGACAAACACCCCGAGTGGTTCCACCACCGCCCCGACGGCACCATCGCCTACGCCGAGAACCCGCCCAAGAAGTACCAGGACATCTACCCCATCGCCTTCGACGCCGACCTGCCCGGCCTCATCACCGAGACCACCCGGATCCTGCGCCACTGGATGGACCACGGCGTACGCATCTTCCGCGTCGACAACCCCCACACCAAACCGGTCGTCTTCTGGGAACAGGTCATCGCGCACATCAACGCGACCGACCCCGACGTCATCTTCCTCGCCGAGGCCTTCACCCGCCCCGCGATGATGCACACCCTGGCCGCCACCGGCTTCCAGCAGTCCTACACCTACTTCACCTGGCGCACCACCAAAGCCGAACTCACCGACTACGCCACCGAACTCGCCGGTGAGGCCGCCGCCTACATGCGGCCCAACTTCTTCGTCAACACCCCCGACATCCTCCACGCCTTCCTCCAGCAAGGCGGCCGCCCCGCCTTCGAACTCCGCGCCGTCCTCGCCGCCACCCTCTCCCCCACCTGGGGCGTCTACTCCGGCTACGAACTCTGCGAGAACACCCCCCTCAAACCCGGCAGCGAGGAATACCTCGACTCCGAGAAGTACCAACTCCGCCCCCGCGACTGGGAGGCGGCCGA
>NZ_JARGEE010000900.1:0-1083 GCF_033794485.1 Streptomyces sp. MB09-02B | reverse complement strand
GGCCAGGTCCCCCGGGGTGGGGTGGTCGAAGACCAGGGTGGGCTGCAGCCGCAGTCCGGTGGCGGTGGCGAGCCGGTTGCGGAGCTCCACGGAGGTGAGCGAGTCGAAGCCCAGTTCGCCGAAGGCCCGGTCCGGGGTGAAGGCGTCGGCGCCGCCGTGGCCGAGGACCCGGGCGGCCTCCGCGCGGACCAGCTCCAGCAGCGCGCTCTCGCGTGCGGTCGGGTCGAGCACGGCGAGCGCGTTTGCGCCGGCCCGGTCGTCGCGTCGGACCGTGGTCCGGCGGGGCACCGTGCCGCGGACCAGGGCCCGCAGGACGGCCGGGACGCGGTCGGCGGGGAAGGAGGAGCGGCCCGGGGTGAGGTGGAGCGGGACGAGGAGGGCGTCGTCCGGTGTCGTCAGGGCCCGGTCGAGGGCGGCCAGTCCCGATGCGGCGGTGAACGGCCGTAGTCCGCCGCCCTCCAGCCGGGCCCGGTCGCCGGCGTCGAGGGCGTCGGCCATGCCGCCGGTGCCCCGCCAGGGGCCCCAGGCCAGCGACAGACCGGGGAGGCCCAGTGAACGGCGGTGCTGGGCCAGGGCATCGAGGAAGGCGTTGGCGGCGGCGTAGTTGGCCTGGCCCGGGCTGCCGAGCACCCCGGCGGCGGAGGAGAACAGCACGAAGTCGGTGAGGTCGAGCTCCGCCGTCAGCTCGTGCAGGTGCCAGGCCGCGTCCGCCTTGGGGCGGAGCACCGCGTCGAGACGCTCGGCGGTCAGGTCGCCGAGCAGGCCGTCGTCGACGACGCCGGCGAGGTGGACGACCCCGGTGAGGGGGTGCTCTGCGGGGATGTCCGCCAGCAGCCCGGCGAGGGCCTCGCGGTCGGCCACGTCGCAGGCCGCGAAGGTGACCCGGGCGCCGGCCCCGGTGAGTTCGGCGACCAGCTCGTCCGCGCCGGGCGCCGCCGGCCCCCGCCGGCCGGCCAGCAGCAGATGACGTACGCCGTGGTGGGTCACGAGATGCCGGGCCACCAGGGTGCCCAGGGCTCCGGTGGCGCCGGTGACGAGGACGGTTCCGTGCGGAGTGGCGCGGGGGGTGGCCTGGGGGGAGGT
>NZ_JARGEE010000008.1:0-60936 GCF_033794485.1 Streptomyces sp. MB09-02B | reverse complement strand
GAAGGACCCGGCCGCGGCCGACCCCGCCCCGGCACCGGCCAACCCGGCGCCCGCGCCGGCACCGGCCCCGCCGAAGGTCCCGGACACGCCGCCGGCCAGCGGCGCGAGCTGCAAGATCGGCAACAGCTTCGTCCCCGGAACCAAGGTTCTGATGGCCGACGGCACCACGAAGCCGATCGAGGACATCGAGATCGGTGACAAGGTCAAGGCGTCGGACGTGGAGACGGACGACACGCAGTCCCGCGCGGTCACCCTCACCATCAAGCGCGAAGGCAGCAAGCGCCTGGTCACGCTCACCGTGGACACGGACGGCCGGACGGGCGACAAGACCTCCACCATCACGGCCACCGACGGCCACCCGTTCTGGCTACCGGACATGGGCCGTTGGGTGGAGGCCGGTGACCTGGAGCGCGGGCAGTGGCTGAGCACGGGCAGCGGCAGTTGGGTCCAGATCACCGCGGTCAAGGCCCGGACGGCCGAGGCAACGGTGCACAACCTCTCCGTCGAGGGCCTGCACACCTACTACGTCCTGGCCGACAGCAAGCCGATCCTCGTTCACAACACATCGCCCACTCCGCCCACCCCTGCGGGGGTCGTATACCTGCGGACCGATCTGCTCAGCGGTGAGGAGTACGTCGGCCAGGCGAAGAGTTGGAGTCGTTACTTGAAGCGTCAGGGCGAGCATGCGAAGGACTACCCTGGCAAGTCGTTCGTCTTCGAGGTGCTCGGCAGGGCGAACCCGGGGCAGGACCTCGACGTCCTCGAAGAAAGCTGGATGCGGGCCGGCGGCGGAAAGAAGTCGGTGCCGGGGAGCGTCCTCGAGAACACTCGAGTGCAGATGAACGACGCCCGCTACAAGGCAGCCGGAGGGACCGTGTGCTGACGCGATACAAGAAGGGTGACGTTCTCTCCATCCCGGTGGTCGAAGGAAGGATCGCCTTGGCCCAGGTCGTCGAGACGTTGCGTGGGAACGTCCTGCTGGCCGTGTTCTCCGAGCTTCTGGATGCCGACGGCCCGCGTGACGTGGCTTCTCTCGAACTCGGTGAGCCGGTCTTCCTCGTGGAGACCATGGACCAGCGGATCAAGGACAGAACCTGGCAGATCGCCGGGAATCAGGAAATCTCGAAGGACGTCTCGATTCCCACCTACAAGGTCTGGGTCGAGCCACCCGGCGAGTACCGGACGCAGGATGTCCGTGGAAACGTGGGAGACAGGATTCCTCCAGAGCGGGCGAACGGCATGAGGCACCAGAAGTCGTTCTCCCCCGCCGTGGTCGAATCGGCCCTCCGTGGATTTCACGGGCATGGTCCATGGGTCCCGGCTTTTGACGAGCTGACACCTCTCTGATCAGCCCACGACCCGACCGTTCAGCACCACCCGCAGCGGGGCCCCCAGCACGCGTACGTCCGTGCGGGGGTCCCGTTCGTACACCACCAGGTCCGCCGGGGCGCCCTCGGTCAGGCCGGGACGGCCGAGCCACTCGCGGGCGTGCCAGGTGGTCGCCGCGAGGGCCTCGACCGGCGGGATGCCGGCGGTGACCAGTTCGGCGACCTCGGCGGCGACCAGGCCGTGGGCCAGGGAGCCGCCCGCGTCCGTGCCGACGTAGACCGGGATGCCCGCGTCGTAGGCGTTGCGGACGGTGTCGTAGCGGCGTTCGTGGAGGCGGCGCATGTGGGCGGACCAGTTCGGGAACTTGGTCTCGCCGCCGGCCGCCATGGCCGGGAAGGTGGCGATGTTGACCAGGGTCGGGACGATCGCGACGCCACGGGAGGCGAAGAGGGGGATCAGGTCGTCCGTCAGGCCCGTCGCGTGTTCGACGCAGTCGATGCCCGCCTCGACGAGGTCACGGAGGGACGACTCGGCGAAGCAGTGGGCCGTCACGCGGGCGCCCAGGAGGTGCGCCTCCGTGATCGCCGCCTCGACCGCCTCACGCGGCCAGCACGGCGCCAGGTCGCCCAGCCCCCGGTCGATCCAGTCCCCCACCAGCTTCACCCAGCCGTCGCCGCGCCGGGCCTCCTGGGCGACGTACGCGACGAGTTCGTCCGGCTCGATCTCATGGGCGAAGTTGCGGATGTAGCGGCGGGTGCGGGCGATGTGGCGGCCGGCCCGGATGATGTTCGGCAGGTCGTCGCGGTCGTCGATCCAGCGGGTGTCGGAGGGGGAACCCGCGTCGCGGATCAGGAGGGTGCCCGCGTCGCGGTCGGTCAGCGCCTGCTTCTCCGCGACGTCCTCCGGGACCGGGCCCTCGGGGCCGAGGCCGACGTGGCAGTGTGCGTCGACCAGGCCGGGGAGGACCCAGCCCTCCACGCCACGGATGTCCTGGGCTCCGAGTGGACGGTCGTAGGTGATACGGCCGTCCACGATCCAGAGTTCGTCGCGAACGTCCTCCGGGCCGATGAGGATCCGTCCCTTTACGTGCAGCACCGCGTCGTCGCTCATGTACCGCACGATATGCGCTTCGCTGAACGGGTTGTTCTTCGGCTGCGGCCCGGTGGGGGCTTGTCGCGCCCACGCGGCGGAGCCGCACATGTCGCCGCCCCGCGCCCCTATGGGGCGCGCTCGGCCTCGTCCTCGACCTCTGCCATCGCCGGGTCCAGCAGACGCGACAGGAAGTGCCGCGTCCGCTCGTGGCTCGGGTTGCCGATGACCTGGGCCGGGGCGCCGTCCTCGACGACGACGCCGTCGTCCATGAAGACCACGCGGTCGGCGACCTCCTTCGCGAAGGTCATCTCGTGGGTCACCACCATCATGGTCATGCCGTCCTGGGCGAGCATGCGCATGACCGCCAGGACGTCGCCCACCAGCTCCGGGTCGAGCGCCGAGGTCGGCTCGTCGAAGAGCATCACCTCGGGGCCCATCGACAGCGCGCGGGCGATCGCCACGCGCTGCTGCTGGCCGCCGGAGAGGGAGGCGGGGTAGGCGTCCGCCTTCTCCGACAGGCCCACCCGGGACAGGTTCTCCGCCGCCACCTTCGCCGCCGTCGCCTTGTCCCGCTTCAGGACCCGGCGCTGCGGCAGCGTGAGGTTCTCGGTCACCGTGAGGTGCGGGAAGAGGTTGAACTGCTGGAAGACCATGCCGATACGGCGGCGTACGGCGTCGATGTCGACGTCGGGGTCCGTCAGCTCCGTGCCGCCGACGAAGACCTGGCCCTTCGTCGGCTCCTCCAGGAGGTTCACGCACCTGAGCAGGGTCGACTTGCCCGAACCCGACGGGCCGATCACACAGACGACCTCGCCCCGGGCGATCTCCAGGTCGATGCCCTTGAGGACCTCGTTGTCACCGAACGACTTGTGCAGACCACGTACTTGGATCTCGGGCCGGTTCATTTCACGGCCTCCTGGGCCTTCGCCTCCATACGGCGTACGACGAGGCCGAGCGGGACGGTCACCAGCAGGTAGCACAGACCGGCGACCAGGATCGGCGTGGAGTTGGCGGTGGTGCTGGCCAGGTCACGGCCGTACTTGGACAGTTCGCGCTCCTCCAGCGTGACGCCGAGGAAGAGGACCAGCGAGGAGTCCTTGAAGAGCAGGACCAGTTCGTTGGTGAGCGGCGGGAGGATGATCCGGAACGCCTGCGGGATGATGATCGAGACCATCGCGCGGGCGGGCGAGAAGCCCAGCGAACGGGCTGCTTCCAGCTGGCCCTTGGGGACCGCCTGGATGCCCGCGCGGATCGTCTCCGCCATGTACGCGGCGGCCACCAGACCGAGCGCGAGCGCGACCTTGCCGTACGTGCCGCCGGGGATCTCCGTGCCCGGGAAGGCCAGCGGCACGGCGACGCCGATGAAGATGAAGATCAGCAGGGCGGGCAGGCCCCGGAAGATCTCGATGTACACGCCGGCGAACCAGCGGTACGGGCCCACCGACGACAGCCGCATCAGGGCGATGACCATGCCGAGGACGAGTCCGAAGACGAAGCCGGACAGCGTGTAGAGGACGGTGTTCTTCAACGCCAGGGTGATGACGTCGGGGAACATCTGCTCGGCGATGTCCCACTGGGCGAACTGGTTCTTCAGCCGCGCCCAGTCCGCCGACACCGCGAAGGCGACGACGGCGGCGACGAACAGCGCGTACTGCGCGCCCCGGGACAGGGTGCGCTTCTGGCTCCGGCTCAGGCCCTTCCTCTTCGGCTGGAGCGCTGTGTCCGTGTCGGTCCCGCTCATGAGGCCGACGGGGAGGCCGAGGCGGCGCTCTCGTCGTACGGGCCGATCCACTGCTCGTACAGCTCCTTGTACGTGCCGTCGGACTTGGCCTCGGCCAGCGCCTTGTTGATGGCCGCGAGGAGCTTGGTGTTGCCCTTCCTGACCGTGAAGCCGTACTCCTCACCGGTGTTGACCTGCTCGGCGACCGTGTAGGCGTCCGCGAGGGCCTCGTCCTTGAGCCAGCCCTGGACCACCGGGTAGTCGATGACGACGGCGTCGACCTGGCCGGTGCGCAGGCCGTTGAGGACGGCGTCGGAGGACTCGAAGGAGACCGGGTCGAGGCCCTGGCTCTTGGCGTGGTCCTCGCCGGTGGTCTGCGCCTGGGTGCCCACCTTGTAGTCCCCGTCGCCCTTGAGGTCCGCGAACGAGCGGATGTCGGCCTTCTTGGCGGCGAGGACGGCCTGGGTGGCCTCGAAGTACGGGTCGGAGAAGTCGACGTTCTTCTTGCGCTCGTCGGTGATCGTCATGCCGGCCGCGGCGAGGTCGCACTCGCCGGAGTTCAGGAAGGCGCCCGTCTTGAAGTTCTCGAAGGGGGTGTCGAGGATGTCCTGCTTCACCCCCAGGTCCTCCGCGACGAGGTCGATCAGGGACACGTCGAAGCCCTGGACCTTGCCGTCGATCTCCGACTGGAACGGCGGGTACGGGAGGTGGGTGCAGGTCGTGAGCTGACCGGACTTCACCAACTCGACCCCGCCGGCCGCGGTCTTGGTGCCGCCGCTGCCGCCGTCGTCCGAGGAACAGCCGGCCACGAGCAGCAGTCCGGCCGCGGCGGTGGTGGCGGCCAGGATGCGGGTCCGGCGTCCGGGGACCGAGTTCACGGGGAGACCTCCTGTAGGGGAACTGAGACAACCGATGATAAGGAAATGTTTGGTCTGCTCAAACTATTCCGATGGCTACCGGGCCGCCTGACCTCTGATGTCGTCGGTGAGGGGCGCACGGGTGCCGTCGGTACCCTCGACACCATCTACCCCGTCCGTGAAGAGAGCACCCCGTGACACACCCGTTTCTGGATCTGCCCCCGCTGAGCGCCTCGCACTTCGCCTCGATCGAGGACCGGGTGGCCCGGCTGCTCTCCACCGGGCAGGACGTCGTGATCACCCAGGGCGAGGCGCTGCTGCCGCTGGAGGGCGCGATCCGCGGGGCCGCGGGACCCGGCACGACCGCGCTGAACGTGATCACCGGTCCGTACGGGCAGACCTTCGGGAACTGGCTGCGGGACTGCGGGGCGACGGTCGTCGACCTGGCGGTGCCCTTCCACACGGCGGTGACGGCCGGGCAGATCCGGGACGCCTTCGCCGAGCACCCGGCGATCGACTTCGTGTCGCTGGTCCACGCGGAGGCGGCGACCGGCAACACCAACCCCGTGGCGGAGATCGGCGAGGTGGTCCGCGAGCACGGCGCCCTGTTCTACCTGGACGCGGTGGCCTCCGTCGGCGCCGAGCCGGTGCTGCCGGACGCGTGGGGTGTCGACCTGTGCGTCATCGGGGCGCAGAAGGCGATGGGCGGGCCGGCCGGGGTGTCGGCGATCTCCGTGAGCGAGCGGGCGTGGGCGCGGATGGCGGCCAACCCTCGGGCGCCACGCCGCTCGTACCTCTCCCTCCTGGACTGGAAGGAGCGCTGGATCGACGGCGGCCGCCGGGCACTCCTGCACGCGCCCGCCCAGTTGGAGATGCTCGCCCTGGAGGCCTGTCTGGAGCGCATCGAGGCGGAGGGGCTCGACACCGTGATGTCCCGGCACGCGTCCGCGGCCGCGGCGACCCGGGCGGGGGCGCTCGCGCTGGGCGGGGGCCTGGAGCCGTACGTGCGCGAGGCGGCCGACGCCGCGCCGGTCGCCACCACCCTGCGGGCGCCCGCCGGGGTCGACGCCTCGGAGCTGGTCGCCAAGGCGCTCGCCACGAATCCGGCGCTTCCGCTGGCCGCCGGAGGCGGGGTCCTCGCCGCGGAGATGATCCGCGTGAACCACTACGGCGCCGACGCCACCCCGGGCGTGGTGCACGGCGCCCTCGCGGGGCTGGGCGCGGCCCTGGCGGAGTTCGGCGCGACCGTGGACCTGAAGGGGGCCCGGCGGGCGGCGGCGGAGGCCTGGGCATAGAGAAGCGTTTTCGCCGGGGGAATTGCGTCGGATTTGACGACAGGAATACAGTGGAATTCACAGAACAGGATCCCGTATTCTTCTGCCCGCTCTTCCCCCGTCTAAACGCAAAGGTTTCGCGAACACCGGCGGGGCCGATTCGAGCAGAAGTCGTGAGGGTTGCGCACATGTGACCGACTCCACAACGCGCCCGTTTTGTGCGGTAATTTACGGGCGAAACCCACCGTATCGACCCGGTGAGCCGGGGCTCCTCACGCCCGCGTGATAACACGTGGACGGCCCATGCGTAACCCCACGTGGCGATGCAATTCGAAATTCCCATGGGTAAATTCAAGCCCCATGACTGCCGCACAAGCAGAACCACTGACGGAAATCGCGGAAGGGATTCGGATCGACCGCCCGGACGTGTCGGACGGCGCGTCGCTGTGGCGCATCGCCGGTGACTCCAAAGCGCTGGACCTGAACTCCTCATACAGCTATCTGCTGTGGTGCCGGGACTTCGCGGACACCTCGGCGGTGGCGCGGGACGGGTCCGGGGAGCCGGTCGGGTTCGTGACCGGGTACGTGCGGCCGGAGCGGCCGGACACCCTGCTGGTGTGGCAGGTGGCCGTCGACGAGGCGCACCGGGGCCTGGGGCTCGCGGGCGCGCTGCTGGACGGGCTCACCGCCCGGGTCGCGCGCCGGCACCCGCTGACCACCGTCGAGACCACCATCACACCGGGCAACACGGCGTCCGAGCGCCTGTTCGCCGCGTTCGCCGAACGGCACGGCGCGGACGTCGAGCGCACGGTCCTGTTCGAGGCCGGGGACTTCCCCGACGGCCCGCACCAGCCCGAGGTGCTCCACCGCATCGGCCCGCTGTCCCCCTGAGCGCGCCGTCACCCCCGCACTCCCCCTCCCTTCCCTCACCCCCCACGCACCGAGGAGCGATTCGACGTGACCATCACCCAGCCCGACCTGAGCGTCTTCGAGACCCTGGAGTCCGAGGTGCGCAGCTACTGCCGCGGCTGGCCCACCGTCTTCGACCGCGCGCAGGGCAGCCGGATGTTCGACGAGGACGGCCACACGTACCTGGACTTCTTCGCCGGCGCCGGGTCACTCAACTACGGCCACAACAACCCCGTACTCAAACGCGCCCTGATCGACTATCTGGAACGGGACGGCGTCACCCACGGGCTCGACATGTCGACGACGGCCAAGCGGGCGTTCCTGGAGTCCTTCCAGAACCTGGTGCTGCGGCCGCGCGATCTGCCGTACAAGGTCATGTTCCCGGGGCCGACCGGCACCAACGCGGTGGAGTCGGCGCTGAAGCTGGCGCGAAAGGTGAAGGGCCGCGAGTCGGTCGTCTCCTTCACCAACGCCTTCCACGGCATGTCGCTCGGTTCTCTCGCCGTCACCGGCAACGCCTTCAAGCGGGCCGGGGCGGGGATCCCGCTGGTGCACGGCACCCCGATGCCGTTCGACAACTACTTCGACGGCACGGTCGAGGACTTCCTGTGGTTCGAGCGGCTCCTGGAGGACCAGGGCTCCGGGCTCAACAAGCCCGCCGCGGTGATCGTGGAGACCGTGCAGGGCGAGGGCGGCATCAACGTCGCCCGCCCCGAGTGGCTGCGCGCGCTCGCCGAGCTGTGCGAGCGGCAGGACATGCTGCTCATCGTCGACGACATCCAGATGGGCTGCGGTCGTACGGGCGCCTTCTTCTCGTTCGAGGAGGCCGGCATCACGCCCGACATCGTGACCGTCTCCAAGTCCATCAGCGGCTACGGGCTGCCGATGTCGCTCTGCCTGTTCAAGCCGGAGCTGGACATCTGGGAGCCGGGCGAGCACAACGGCACCTTCCGCGGCAACAACCCCGCGTTCGTGACGGCGACGGCCGCCCTGGAGGCGTACTGGGCCGACGGCTCCGTCATGGAGAAGCAGACCCGCAAGCGCGGTGAGCAGGTCGAGCAGGCGCTCATCTCCATCACGGAGGAGAACCTCGCCGACGTGAAGGAGTACAGGGGCCGCGGCCTGGTGTGGGGCATGGAGTTCCACGAGAAGGAGCGCGCGGGCCGGGTCGCCAAGCGGGCGTTCGAACTCGGGCTGCTGATCGAGACGTCCGGCCCGGAGAGCGAGGTCGTCAAACTGCTGCCGGCCCTCACCATCACCCCCGACGAGCTGGACGAGGGCCTGCGCGTCCTCGCCCGGGCCGTCCGGGAAACCGTCTGAGCGACCGCCCGAGCAACCGCCCGAGAAACCGCCGAGAAACCGTCAGAGAAGGCTGAGAAGGAGGCCTGGAACCACCGTGATCGTCCGTTCTTTCAAGGATCTGGAAGGCACCGACCGGCACGTCAAAGCGGCGTCCGGCACGTGGGAGAGCAAACGCATCGTCCTCGCCAAGGAGAGGGTCGGTTTCTCCCTGCACGAGACGGTCCTCTACGCGGGCACGGAGACGTCGATGTGGTACGCGAACCACATCGAGGCCGTGGTGTGCGTCGAGGGCGAGGCCGAGCTGACCGACAACGAGACCGGGCGCACGTACACGATCACGCCCGGGACCATGTACCTCCTCGACGGGCACGAGCGGCACACGATGCGGATCAAGGAGGACTTCCGCTGCATCTGTGTGTTCAACCCGCCCGTGACCGGACGGGAGGACCACGACGAGAACGGGGTCTACCCGCTGCTCACCGAGCCCGAGGAGGTGTGACATCACCATGACCACGACCACCACGATGAACACTGCCACCACCGTCCCCGACCTCTACCCCAGCCGTGGGGCCACCGAGGTGTCGGTCCCGCGTCAGGACCCGGTCGTCTGGGGCTCCCCCGGCACGCCCGGTCCCGTCTCGCTCGCCGAACTCCAGGCGTACGAGCGCGACGGCTTCCTCCCCGTCGAGCAGCTGATCGCGCCCGACGAGGTCGCCGTGTACCGGCAGGAGCTGGAGCGGCTCGTCGCCGATCCGGCGATCCGTGCCGACGCGCGCTCGATCGTCGAGCCGAAGTCGCAGGAGATCCGGTCGGTCTTCGAGGTGCACCGGATCAGCGAGCTGTTCGCGCGGCTGGTGCGGGACGAGCGGGTCGTCGGGCGGGCCCGGCAGATCCTCGGCTCGGACGTCTACGTCCACCAGTCGCGGATCAACGTGAAGCCGGGCTTCGGCGCGTCCGGGTTCTACTGGCACTCCGACTTCGAGACCTGGCACGCCGAGGACGGGCTGCCGAACATGCGGACGGTGTCCGTCTCGATCGCCCTGACCGAGAACTACGACACCAACGGCGGCCTGATGATCATGCCGGGGTCGCACCGGACGTTCCTCGGCTGTGCGGGCGCCACCCCGAAGGACAACTACAAGAAGTCGCTGCAGATGCAGGACGCCGGCACCCCGTCCGACGAGGCGCTGACGGCCATGGCGTCGGAGTACGGCATCAAGCTGTTCACGGGCAAGGCCGGTTCGGCCACCTGGTTCGACTGCAACTGCATGCACGGGTCCGGCGACAACATCACGCCGTTCCCGCGCAGCAACGTCTTCATCGTCTTCAACAGCGTGGAGAACGCGGCCGTGGAGCCGTTCGCCGCGCCCGTACGGCGGCCGGAGTTCATCGGCGCACGGGACTTCACCCCGGTGCGGTGACCCCACCGTCCCCCTGACGGGGCCGGGCGATCGCCACCCCTGAGCGACCGCCCGGCCCCTTTCACGCGCCTACAGCCAGGCCAGCGAGGCTGCCCTCTCCAGTACGTTCCGTGCCGCGTCCTCGTCGCCCGTGACGCCCCTCGGGACCTCCTCCGGGGCGTAACGGCCGCCGACCAGGAGGCAGAAGTCGACGGGATCCAGGCTGAGTTCGGCGTGCACGGGGTCGCTGTCGTCGCCGAGGATCCAGCTGGTGTCGGTGGGCCCGGTGACCTCGAAGAGGACGGGGGGCGCGTCGTGGAGAGCCAGGCCGAGGATGCGGACGGCCAGCCGGACCAGCGACCACAGGTGCTCGTCGGGGGGCGGCGGCACGGGCAGGCCGAGCGCCCGGCCGATGTCGTCCGTGTGGATCCAGGCCTCGAAGGCGCGGATCACGAAGTGGTCGGCGACCGGCAGCCTGAGGCCCATCACCGTGACGGGGCGGGCGGCGAGTTCGGGGTCGGCGGCCTCGGGGGTGGCGAGCAGCGCGGCGGCCTGCGCGGCCCACGTGGCGACCGTCTGCGCGGGCGTGCGCTGGTGCTCGTGGGCGATGACGTCGGCGGTGCGCCGGGCCCAGGCGTCACCGGCGGGGATCCCCTCCGGGAGGTGCGAGACGGGCAGCGGTGTGTCGATGCCCAGGCGTACGGCGAGGTGTTCGTCGGCGGCGACGAGGTGGGCGACGGTGGCGTGCGCGTCCCAGTCGTGCACGACCGGGGTGCCCCAGCGGCCCTCCACCTCCGGTACCAGAGCCTGCAGTCCGGCCACGGCCGCGGCGTAGGGCGCCGCGTGATGGGCGATCTCGGCGGCACGGGGGCGGCGGGACCGGAGGGCGAGCGAGAGGACGCCGTCGGCACCCCCGTCCACGGCACCGCCCGGGTGCCCGTCCACGGCACCGCCCGGGTGCCCGTCCACGGCACCGCCCGGGTGCCCGTCCACGGCACCGCCCGGACGCCCGTCCAGCGCATCGCCCAGGCGCCCGTCCAGCACACCGCCCGGGTGCCCGTCCGCCGATCCGTCCAGCAGTCGCACCGTGTCGCGCAGGTGGTCCGCCTCCGCCGCGCACGACGGACAGGCGGCCAGGTGCGGGGTGACTCTTCGCAGGTCGCCGGGCTGGAGCGCGTCGACGGCCCAGGCGGCCAGCAGCTCCCGTACGCCGTCGTGGTCGTTGGTCATCGCGCGCCGCCCTTTCGCCCTGCCCCGTCCACGATACGCAGGTGCCGCGCACTCCGGACGGTCCCGTGCGCCCCCATCACGCGCCCCTTGCCGCTGCCGGGTCCGGTGGGTCCGCGAGCGTCTCCGCCAGCTTGCGCAGCGCCGAGCGGAGACGGGTCTTCGCTGTGCCCTCGGGTATGCCCAGCTCGACGGCGGCCTGGCGGTAGGTGCGGCCCGCGAAGTAGGCGAGGTGGACCACCTCCCGCTGGGGGCGCGGGAGTTCGGCGAGGGCGGTGTGCAGCTTCAGGGAGCGCTCGCGCTCGACGACCGCCTCGGCCGGGTCGGGGCCCGCGTCGGGGATGGCGTGCAGCGCCGAGTCGTCCGCGCGGACGTCCTTGCGGTGCCGGGCCTCGCCGCGCACCCAGTCCACGGCCCGCCGGTGGGCCACCATGGACAGCCAGGTGCGCAGCGAGCCCCGGCGCGCGTCGAAGCCGTACGGCCTGCTCCACAGCTGGGCGAAGACCTCCTGCGCCACGTCCTCGGCGGCCGCCGGGCTGCGGGTGACCCGGACGGCCACCCGCCGGACGAGTCCCCCGTACGCCGCGTACGCCTCACGCAGCGCGGACTCGTCCCCGTACACCAGCCGCCGATGCAACTCCACATCGATGGACGGCTGTTCGAGCGTCGGCTCCACCGGCACCACCACCTCGTGATGCCTTCCTAGCGTTCTGGCGCGGTCCGCGCCAGTGGGTCAGAGAAGTCGGCCGGACAGGACGTCCAGAAGCCGGTCGACGTCCGCCGGTGTGTTGTACAGGTGGAAGGCGGCCCGCAGATGGCCCGCGCGATCGGAGACCTCGACTCCCGCGCGGCTCAATTCCGCCTGCCGCCGCCCGAGTCCGGGCACCGACACGATCGCCGACCCGGGCGCCGGCACCGGCTCGTGGCCGAGCGCGGCGAGACCCGCGCGGAACCGGTCGGCCAGGGCGAGGTCGTGGTCCCGTACCCGCGCCACGCCCAGTTCCTCGATCAGCGCGAGGGAGCGGCGGGCGCCCGCGTAGGAGAACAGGCTGGGGCTCTCGTCGAACCGGCGTGCGGAGCGGGCGAGTTCCTCGACCGGGCCGTAGCAGCTGTCCCACGGCTCCTCCCCCGCGACCCAGCCGGCGAAGAGGGGTGTGAGCCCGCCGAGGTCCTCGGGGACGACGAGGAAGGTGACTCCGCGCGGGCACAGCAGCCATTTGAAGGCGACGGCGACGACGTAGTCGTACGCGTCCGCCTCGATCGGCAGCCAGCCGGCGGACTGCGACGCGTCGACGAACGTACGCGCTCCCCGCTCCCGGGCCGCCTCACGGATCGCGTCCAGGTCGGCGACCCGGCCGTCGGCGGACTGCGCGGCGCTCACCGCGACGAGTGCGGTGCCGGGGCGCACCGACTCGGCGAGGCGCTCCAGTGGCACCTGGCGCACCTTGAGGTCGCCGCGCACATGGAAGGGGTTCACGAGCGAGGCGAACTCACCCTCGGCGGTCAGCACCTCGGCTCCCGCCGGGAGCGCGGTGGCGATCAGTCCGCTGTAGACGGCGACGGATGCGCCGGCCGCCACGCGGCGGTCGGGCACACCGGTGATCCGGCCGAACGCGGCGCGCGCGGCCTCCACGTCGGCGAACATGTCCTGGGGCCGCCCGGCCGCCACGGATTCCACGGCGGCCTTCATCGCGTCGACCGCTCGGGCGGGCAGCAGGCCGGTGCTGGCGGTGTTCAGATAGGTGTTCTTCGGGACGAACTCGGCACGAACGAGGCTCTCGAAGGTTTCCATGGGACCACTGTGGGGCCGGGCGCATCCCACGTCCATTGAGAAGTTTTGCGCCCTGTCTCCAAGCAACGCTTATGCATGGCGCCTGACCTGCGCCGCGGCGCCAGACCGCTACCGCACCCCTTACTGGGGCACGGCGCAACCGTCCGGCCCACAAGCCTCCGCCCCCTCCGCCGCCACGACCTGCAACGGCGCCGGCCGCTCCCCCCAGGCCTGCGCGAGCGCCTTCTCGAACACCTCCGCGGGCTGCGCCCCGGACACCCCGTACTTCCGGTCCAGCACGAAGAACGGCACCCCGTTCGCGCCGAGCGCAGCGGCATCCCGCTCGTCCGCGCGGACGGCGTCCGCGTACGCGTCCGGGTCGGCCAGCACCTTGCGCGCGGCCTCCTCGTCGAGCCCCGCCTCGACGGCCAGCTCGATCAGATAGCCGTCCGCGTCGGCGTACACGGACCGCTCCTCGGCGAAGTTCGCCCGGTAGAAGGCCTGGAGCAGTTCGCTCTGCCGTCCTTGGTCCTTGGCGAAGTGGATCAGGCGGTGCATGTCGAAGGTGCTGCCGTGATCACGGCCCTCCGCCCGGTAGGCGAGCCCCTCGGCGGCGGCCTGCTCACGCAGGTTGTGCTCACCGGCCTGCGCCTGCGCCTCGCTCATGCCGTACTTCTTGGTCAGCATGGTGAGCACGGGCTGGATGTCACCCTTGGCGCGGCCCGGGTCGAGCTCGAAGGAGCGGTGGACCACCTCGACGCCGTCGCGGTGCGGGAAGGCCGCGAGCGCCTTCTCGAAGCGGGCCTTGCCCACGTAGCACCAGGGGCAGGCGATGTCGCTCCAGATCTCGACGCGCATGGTGTCAGCTCTCTCCAGGTCGTACGGGTACGGAGACGCCCTCCGCCTCTACGGTGGATGAACGTTCAAGCAGCGCGGCTCATTCCCCGGTCAGCTGCCGTTCCTCAGGTCCTTCGGCCAGTTCGGGCGGAACTCGATCTCGTCGTAGGTGACCACGCAGCCCTCGCCCATCGGGGACTGCGTCATGAAGCCGACCAGCGCGGCGCCGCTCTCCCGCTCGCCGGCAAGGGTGAAGAGGCGGACGAAGGTCCACCGCTTGCCGTCGCGGGAGGCGTGGAAGGCGAAGGCGCGGCCGGTGCGGCTGACCCGCAGCCAGACCGAACTGCCCTCGACGGCGAAGGAGTTGGCGTCGTCCGAATGCCCCCGGGTGACCACCGTGCACACGGTCGGCACGTCGGGTGAGTTCTCCAGGCAGAGCTTCGCCCAGGCCCGCTCCCCCACGTGCACGTACAGCACGCCCGCGTCGAACCCGGCGGCGAAGCCGACGGTGACGCGGGCTATCAGCTGGAAGTCCCCTTCCGGTGACCCCAGCAGCCGGGGCGCGTCCGACTTCGGGTCCAGCCCTTCGTCCGTGGGCGGCACGAACCGGTCCTCCCGGGCACCGGCCCACCCGGTGAGCACACCGTCCTCGTAGGACCAGTGCCCGTCGGGGCCGTACGTACGAAGGGGGAAGGGGAGTTCGGGAATGTCGACGTCCATTGGGGGATTCTGACAGCTCCGGGCCCACCCCCGCGCCTCTGGAGGGGCGCGGGGAACTGCGCGAGCGACCACGACGCACGCGCAGCCCGAAACCGCACCGAACCCCTACGGCGCTCCCCGGAGGGCTATCGCTCCAGAACGCCGTTGAACCGACGGGGCAGCCCCAGCGGATTCTCGTCCCGCAGCTCCGGCGGAAGCAGCGCGGAGGGCGCCCCCTGGTAGGCGACCGGCCGCAGCCACCGCTCGATCGCCGTCCCGCCCACCGACGTGGAGGTCGACGTCGTCGCCGGGTACGGCCCACCGTGGTGCTGGGCCGCGGCCACGGCCACACCCGTCGGCCAGCCGTTGACGAGCACGCGCCCGGCCAGCGGCGTCAGCTCGGCCAGCAGCTCCGGTCCGCGCCCGCCCTCGGCGGCCTCCTCGCCGGACACGTGCACCGTGGCGGTGAGGTTGCCCGGCAGCCGGGACAGCACCGACTTGGCCTCGTCCTCGTCCTCGTAGCGGGCCACGACCGTGAGCGGGCCGAAGCACTCCTCCAGGAGCAGGTCGTGCTCGCCCTCGGCGGCCAGCTTGCCGGCGGGGACGGTCAGGAACCCGGGGCTGACCGTGTGCTCGCCGCCCGCGCCGGCGGTCACCGGCGACTCCACGTCCGGCAGCTCGGCGCGCTCGGCGACACCGGCGAGGAAGTTGTCCCGCATCCGGTGGTCCAGCAGGACTCCGGAGTCGACGTCGCTGACCGCCTCGGTGAGCGACTTCAGCAGGCGGTCACCGGCGTCACCGGCGGGCGCCAGCACCAGGCCGGGCTTCACGCAGAACTGGCCGACACCGAGGGTCATCGACCCGGCGAGGCCCGTGCCGATGGCCTCGGCGCGCTCGGCGGCGGCGGCCTCGGTGATCAGGACGGGGTTCAGGGAGCCCAGCTCGCCGTGGAACGGGATCGGCACGGGGCGCGCGGCCGCCGCGTCGAAGAGGGCACGGCCGCCGCGCACCGAGCCGGTGAAGCCGGCGGCGGTGACGAGCGGGTGCTTGACCAGCTCGACGCCCGCCTCGAAGCCGTGCACGAGGCCGAGGACGGCCTCGGGGAGGTCGTGCTCGGCGGCGGCCCGGCGCAGCACGATCGCGACCAGCTCGGACAGGGCCGGGTGGTCGGGGTGGGCCTTGACGACGACCGGGCAGCCGGCGGCCAGCGCGCTCGCCGTGTCACCGCCGGGGACGGAGAAGGCGAAGGGGAAGTTGGATGCCGAGTAGACGGCCACGACGCCGAGGGGGACCTTGTAGCGGCGCAGGTCCGGGATGGGCGGGGTGGCGGTGTCGTCGGGGTGGTTGATCACCACGTCGAGGAAGGCGCCCTCGTCGACGATGTCGGCGAAGGCCCGCAGCTGGTAGCAGGTGCGGGCGAGTTCGCCGGTGAGCCGGACCGGGCCGAGCGCGGTCTCGGCGTCGGCGACCTCGACGAGTTGGTCCTTGGCCGCCTGGAGCTGGTCGGCGGCGGTACGCAGGAAGGCCGCGCGGACCGTGCGGTCGGCGAGGGAGGCGCGGGCGGCGTGCGCCGCGCGGACGGCGGCATCGACCTCCTGGGCTGTGGCCTCCACCGCAACCTGCTCGCGCTGCTTCCCGGTACGGGGGTCGACACTCCAGACTGGTGCTGCTGCCACCGCGGGTTCCTCCACGTATTTCTGGATCGATTCCCAGGGGTATATCTGGGTCATTCACCAGCGTCGTTCGATATGCTGAACGCCGTCTCTGATGATGAATATTCTGTCGGAGACTATATCTTCAGCTTCTCGCCGAACGAAGGGGTCACGGGCGATGTCGGCAGTGGAGACGGGCGGCGGGGCACAGGTCAAATCGGCGGTAAGGACCGTTGAGCTGCTCGAATACTTCGCCGGGCGCCCCGGTATGCATTCCCTGGCGGCGGTCCAGGAAGCCGTCGGATATCCCAAGTCCAGCCTCTACATGTTGCTGCGCACCCTCGTGGAACTGGGCTGGGTGGAGACCGACGCGACGGGCACGCGGTACGGCATCGGCGTACGGGCGCTGCTCGTGGGCACGTCCTACATCGACGGCGACGAGGTGGTGGCGCTGGCCCGGCCGACGCTGGACCGGTTGTCGGACGACACCACCGAGACGATCCACCTGGCCCGCCTGGACGGCACCAACGTCGTCTACCTGGCCACCCGCCAGTCGCAGCACTACCTGCGTCCCTTCACCCGCGTCGGCCGCCGGCTGCCCGCCCACTCCACCTCGCTCGGCAAGGCGCTGCTGGCCACCCACACCGACGAGCAGGTCCGCAAGATGCTCCCGGAGACCCTGCCGGCGCTGACGGAGCACACGATCACCGACCGGGAGCGGCTCATCGAGGAGCTGCGCCAGATCCGCGAGCAGGGGTTCTCGGTGGACCGCGAGGAGAACACGCTCGGGCTGCGCTGCTTCGGGGTCGCCATCCCCTACCGCACCCCGGCCCGCGACGCGATCAGCTGCTCCGTCCCGGTGGCCCGGCTGACCCCGGCCCACGAGCAGCTGGTCAAGGACGCCCTCTTCGACGCCCGCGACCGGCTGACGCTGGCGACCCGCAGACTCTGAGCCGGCGCCGGGGCACCCCCGGTCCGCACCGAAGGCAACCCCGGTTTCATGAAGACCTCATGAGAAAGCCGGGCAAAGGGAACGGTTGATCGCATCCCGCTCGTCCTTCCGGGTGCGATGAACAAGACGATCAGGCGCTCCGCCGTCTTCTCCCTGCTGCTCGTGCTCGCCCTGCTGGTCAGGGCGACTTGGGTGCAGTTCTACGAGGGGACGGCGCTCGCGGACGACCAGAACAACCGGCGCAACGCGATCCGAACGTACGCCGACCCGCTCGGGAACATCATCGTGGCCGGCGACGCGATCACCGGCTCGGCCCGCACCAAGGACAGCGACCTCGCGTACAAGCGCACGTACACGGACGGCGAGCTGTACGCGGCGGTCACCGGCTACGCCTCGCAGGCCTACGCGCCCACGCAGCTGGAGGGCGTCTACCAGGACCTCCTCGACGGCACCGACCTGCGGCTGAAGACCGTGATGGACACGGCCACCGGGCAGCGGGCCGAGCCGGGCAATGTGATCACCACGATCGACCCGGCCGTGCAGAAGGCGGCGTACGACGCGCTCGGCGACAAGAAGGGCGCGGCCGTCGCGATCGACCCGACGACGGGGAAGATCCTCGCGGTGGTGTCCACACCCTCGTACGACCCGTCCTCCCTCACCGGCGCGGGCACCGCCGGTACGGCCTGGAAGAAGCTCAACGCGGACCCGGACAAGCCGCTGACCAACCGGGCGCTGCGCCAGCCGCTGCCGCCGGGGTCGACGTTCAAGCTGGTCGTGGCGGCGGCCGCGCTGGAGGACGGGCTGTACTCGTCGGTGGACGAGAAGACGGTCAGCCCGGACCCGTACACGCTGCCGGACACCGAGACGGAGCTGTCCAACGAGAACCCGAGCGCGCCCTGCGAGAACGCCACGATCCGTACGGCGCTGCAGTACTCGTGCAACAACGTCTTCGCGAAGATGGCCGTCGACCTCGGGCAGGACAAGGTGCGGGAGACGGCCGAGAAGTTCGGCTTCAACGACAAGGCACAGGACGTGCCGGTGCGGGCGTACGAGAGCGTCTATCCGTCGGACATGAACAGGCCCTCCACGGCTCTGACGGGCATCGGTCAGTTCGACGTCACCGCGACGCCGCTCCAGATGGCGATGGTGTCGGCGGCGATAGCCAACGGCGGGGAGCTGGTCTCGCCGCACATGGTGTCGCAGATCACCAACGGTGGTGGCGACGTCCTGGAGGACTACGACTCGGAGACGGACTCGAAGGAGATCATGAGCTCCGACACCGCCGAGCAGTTGCAGTCGGCGATGCGGACGGTCGTCGAGGACGGCACCGGCACCAACGCGCGGATCAGCGGGGCGACGGTGGGCGGCAAGACCGGTACGGCCCAGCACGGCGAGAACAACAGCAAGACGCCGTACGCCTGGTTCACGTCGTACGCGAAGGCCGACGGCAAGGAGGTCGCCGTCGCGGTCGTCGTCGAGCAGTCGAACGCGGCGCGCTCGGAGGTCAGCGGCAACGGGCTGGCCGCGCCGGTGGCCAAGGCGGTCATGGAAGCCGCACTGAAGGACTGAAGGTCTGAGAGGTCTGAAGAATCCCTGGACCACCTGAATGAGAAGGGCCGCCCTCACTCCCCCCGGAGGGCGGCCCTTCGTCCGTCAGGTGTCAGGTGTCACCTGACCCCGAACAACTGCTGGATCGGGTTGATCGCGAAGTACACCAGGAACAGCGCCGAGGTGGCCCACAGCAGCCAGTGGATCTCCTTCGCCCTGCCGAGGACCGTCTTGATGAGGACGAAGGCGAGGAAGCCGGCGCCGATGCCGTTGGTGATGGAGTACGTGAACGGCATGACGGCGATGGTGAGGAACGCCGGGATGGCGATGTCGTACCGGTCCCAGTCGATGTTCTTGACCTGGGTCATCATCAGGAAGCCGACGGCGACGAGCGCGGGCGCGGCCGCCTGCATGGGCACGATGGTCAGCAGCGGGGTGAGGAAGAGCGCCACCGCGAAGAGGCCGCCGGTGATCAGGTTGGAGAAGCCGGTGCGGGCGCCCTCGCCGACGCCGGCCGCGGACTCGATGTAGGAGGTCGCGGAGGACGAGGAGGCCGCGCCGCCCGCGACGGCCGCCGCGCCGTCGATGAGGAGCACCCTGCCGAGGTTCGGGACCTTGCCCTCCTCGTCGAGCAGGCCCGCCTCGGCGGTGATGCCGACGACCGTGCCCATGGTGTCGAAGAAGTCCGAGAGCAGCAGGGTGAAGATCAGCAGGACGACCGTGATGACGGTGGTCTCGCCGAACGAGCCGAAGAGGCTGAAGTCGCCGATCAGTCCGAACTCGGGGGCGGCGACGATGTCGT
This sequence comes from Streptomyces sp. MB09-02B, assembly GCF_033794485.1. Lineage (NCBI taxonomy): Bacteria > Bacillati > Actinomycetota > Actinomycetes > Kitasatosporales > Streptomycetaceae > Streptomyces > Streptomyces sp. MB09-02B. The sequence continues at coordinate 41,565 of NZ_JARGEE010000008.1, read as the reverse complement.
CGGGGACCTTCGGGGTGGTCAGGCCCCAGCTCTTGATGTCGGCCACCGAGTTGATCACGATCGCAACGACCGTCATCGTCAGGATGCTGATCAGGATCGCGCCCTTCACCTTGCGGGCGAGCAGGCCGATGGTCAGCAGGACACCGAGACAGAAGACCAGGATCGGCCAGCCGGACAGCGCACCGGTCGCGCCCAGTTGCACGGGGACGGTGGTGTTCGCGATGTCGGGGATGCGGCTGACGAACCCGGCGTCGACGAAGCCGATGAAGGCGATGAACAGGCCGATGCCGACGCTGATCGCCTGCTTCAGCGGCTGCGGTATGGCGTGCATGACGGCCTCGCGCAGGCCGGTGACCACCAGGACGCAGATCAGCAGGCCTTCGAGGACGACCAGGCCCATCGCGTCGGACCAGCTCATCAGCGGGGCTATCTGGAAGGCGACGACCGCGTTGAGACCGAGGCCGGCGGCGAGCGCCAGCGGAAGGTTTCCTCCGACGCCCATGATGACCGTCATCACGGCGGCCACGAGGGCGGTGGCGGTGACGAGTTCGGCGCCGTCGAGGGTGTGACCGTACTTGTCCTTCGCGCTGCCGAGGATGATGGGATTCAGGACAAGGATGTACGCCATCGTGAAGAACGTGGCGAAGCCGCCGCGTATCTCACGGGCGAAGGTGGACCCCCGGGCGCTGATCTTGAAGAAGCGATCGACGCTGTTCGCCCCGGGTGGCTCGGCTGCGGGCCGGTCGGCCACCTTCTGTGCGTCGGACATGAGCGGTGCTCCTAGTGACATGCGTGGACTACGCGCGGATGCTGGCTGGATTGTTCCCCTGTTGAACCCGATTCAGGTTTTCTCCGTGTTACGGAATCGGAGTTCTCCCTGCAAGACGGCGTTCGAAGCCGCGTACGAACCCCCTTCACGATCACTGCTACTCTTCCGGATCTCGTCGCGGGTCGGCCCCGGACGATCACATGTCATTCACATGACACGCACAGCCAGCCGGCTCGGCTGCTGTGGCCGCAGCGAGAAGAGAGGTCCCCGTGGGCACTGTCGTCGACGACGCAGCCTCCGTGGAGTTCCACGCCTTCTTCGAACGGCACTATGCCGAACTGTCGCGCCTCGCACACCTGTTGACCGGGGAAGCGGACGCCGCCGACGACCTGGCCGCGGACGCGCTGCTCGCGATGTGGCACCGCTGGGACCGGGTCCGCGCGGCGGACCATCCGGTGGCGTACGCCCGTGGCGTCGTCGCCAATCTGGCCCGCACCCGGATCCGCAGCGCGGTCCGTGAGCGCCGCAGGATCACGCTGTTCTGGTCGCAGCGCGAGGAGAAGACCGAGAATCCCGATGTGCCCGGCGTGGTCGACGTCCAGTCGGCGCTGCGCAGACTGCCGTTCCGCAAGCGGGCCTGTGTGGTCCTGCGCCACGCCTTCGACCTCTCGGAGAAGGACACGGCGCTCGCCCTCGGCGTCTCGGTCGGTACGGTGAAGAGCCAGACGTCCAAGGGGATGGCCGAGTTGCAGAAGCTGCTCGGCACCGAGGACACGCCGCAGCGGATGCACGCGGGCATCGCGGGCGGGGGCGTCACGAAGCCGCGCGTGACCCGTGCGGGCGTGACCGGCACCGGAGGAAGGGACCGATGAGGGACGTGCACGAGGAGCTGCGCGCCCGGCTGCGCGAGTCGGCCGAGGCGCACGAGCCCGACCGCGCCCGCATCCTGGCCCGGATCGAGCGCGGCATGGCCGCCCCCGAGGAGCGTCGGAGCCGTAAGGCGACCCGGCCGCCGCTGTGGGGCTGGGTACGGGTGGTCACCGCCACCGCCGGTGTCGCGGGTGTGCTCGCGGTCGGCGGTTACGCGGTCGCCTCGGCGGTGAAGGGCGAACAGACGCCGCCGTCGGATCAGACGGTCGTGGTTTCCCCGACCCCGGTCGACTCCCCCGCCGCGACCAGCCGGGCCCCGGTCCGGCCGGACCGCCCGAGCCCGAGCACCGGCGGGGAGCAGAAGGAGAAGCCGAGTTCGACGCCGTCCAGGAGCGCGTCGCCCAAGAGCACGACGGTGCCGAAGCTGCCCGCCGCGAAGAACGAGGAGGACGGCCCGCTCTGGTCGGACGGCTCGGTCGACCCGCACAGCAACGACTTCTGGGCGCAGAGCAATCTCACCCTGAAGACGGGCGAGCAGCTCACCGAGCTGACCGTCCAGCTGACCATCGCCCAGACCGGCGGGGTCTCCTCGGCCGGTGCCTGGCGGTCCCTGCCGGAGCAGGACTTCGACCTCACGGTCGAGGAGGGCGACGGCTTCCTGGTCTACACCTGGGTGCTCAAGGACGGACTCACGGTCCCGAAGGGCGAGTTCGTCTTCGCCGGGCAGTACAACCACGAGCGCGGCGGCCGTGACGCGGGCGACGACCGCTACACGATGACCGCGAAGGCGGGCGGCGAGGACCTCGCGGTCGGCGGCGACTTCAGGCGCCACGACAGGGACGACGACTCCTCGGACGAGGGCGACTCGTAGGAGGATCCTTCACGGGAGGGACCCCTGCGGAAGCTCCCGTGAAAAAGATCCACAGGCACGGCAACCCTTTCTCCGTACGGTGGCGACCAGTAGGCGCAAGAGTCACCACCAGCGAGGAATCGGGTACATGACCGCACCTGCAGAACAGCGCGTCCGGCACCGCCGTCGGGTCACCGGCCGGCGGGCCGTGATCGGCTCGGTGGCCGCCCTCGCCCTCACGGGCGGGGCGCTCGTCACGACGTCGCTGCTGTCCCCCGCCGGCGCCGCCGCCACCTGGCCGACGGCCAAGGGCAGCAAGGGCGTCTCCTCGACGATCGAGGTGAAGGGCACCTACGACGGCAGGTCGAAGAAGTTCTTCGGCAAGGGCGCGCTCGGTGACGGCAGCCAGGACGAGGGCCAGGACCCGATCTTCGAACTGGCGGACGGCGCCGTGCTGAAGAACGTGGTCATCGGTGTTCCGGGGGCGGACGGGGTGCACTGCAAGGGCAGTTGCACCCTGAAGAACGTGTGGTGGCTGGATGTCGGCGAGGACGCCGCCAGCTTCAAGGGCACGTCGCCGAAGGCCGTGTACAAGGTCGTCGGCGGGGGCGCGAAGAAGGCCTCGGACAAGGTGTTCCAGTTCAACGGCGCCGGGAAGCTCAGCATCACCGGGTTCCGGGTGCAGGCCTCCGGCAAGCTGGTGCGCTCCTGCGGCAACTGCAAGAAGCAGCACAAGCGCACGATCGTGCTCAGCGACATCGACGTCGTGGCGCCCCTGAAGGCGATCGTCGGCGTGAACGCCAACTACGGCGACACCGCGACGCTGTCGAAGATCCGCATCCACGGTGACCCGAAGAAGAAGGTCAGAACGTGCGTGCGCTTCAAGGGCAACAGCTCCGGCAGGGAGCCGTCCCAGATCGGTGTGGGCGCGGACGGAACCACCTGCAAGTTCTCGTCATCTGCCATCACGTACAAATGATCCAGGACTCGACATACCCGGAGTACCACCCTTGAGCACCCACAAGAGACGTCTCACGCGCCGGCGCGTCCTCGGGGCCGGCGCGCTCGGTGTCGCCGCCACCGGCGCCGCCGTCGCGGGCGGCACCGGCCTGCTCTCCACGGCCTCCGCAGCCGGCTTCGGTCACTCGGACGACGGTGAGAACTTCGTCGTGGACACCGGGGCGAACCTGGTCTTCAAGGTCTCCAGGACGACCGGCGACCTCACCTCGCTGCGCTACCGGGGCAAGGAGTACGAGGGCTACGGCGGCAGGCACTCGCACGTGGAGTCGGGTCTCGGCGCCTCGAAGGTCACGATCCGCCGGTCCGGGTCGACGATCCTGATCAAGGCCGTGCACGGTGCGATCACCCAGTGGTACGCGGCCCGCAGCGGCCAGAACAACATCTACCTGTGGACGAACAAGGCGGACGCGTCCTTCACGGCGACCCGCTTCCTCGTCCGCCTCAAGCCCGGGATGTTCCCGAACGAGGGCCCCGACTCCTGGATCGAGGCCTCCGACAAGGTCATCGAGGCCGGTGACGTCTGGCGGCGCGCGGACGGCACGACCCACTCCAAGCACTACTCGGGCAAGCGGGTGATCGACTACGACCACATCGGCTTCACCACCGGTTCGGTCGGCCTCTGGATGGTCCGGTCCAACCATGAGAAGGCCTCCGGCGGCCCCTTCTACCGCTCCCTGCTGCGCCACTCCAACGACCTCGGCGCGGGCCTCTACGAGATCCTGCACTACAACCAGGCCCAGACCGAGGCGGAACGTTTCGGCCTCCAGGGTCCGTACGTCCTGGCCTTCACCGACGGCGGGGCGCCCTCCTCCTCGCTCGCCCACGACAGGCTGGACACCTCCTGGGTCGACGGCCTCGGCATCACCGGCTGGGTCGGCCGGGCCGGGCGCGGCAGGGTGGCCGGTGTGGGGCTCAAGGGCATGGATCCGAAGTACGCCTACACGGTCGGCTTCGCCAACGCGGACGCCCAGTACTGGGCCAGGGCCGCGACCGGCACGGGCGCCTTCTCCTGCAGGGGCATGCTGCCGGGGACGTACACGCTGACCGTCTTCAAGGGCGAACTGGCCGTGCACACCCGGGAGGTGAAGGTGACGGCGGGCGGCTCGACCGCGCTGAACTCCCTCACCATCACGGGCGACCCGTCCACGGCGAGGACGGTCTGGCGGCTCGGCGACTGGGACGGGACGCCGGGCGGGTTCAAGAACGCCCGGCTGATGACGTACGCGCATCCGTCCGACGGCCGCGCGGCGAGGTGGACCGGCGACGTCACGCTGGGCGGCGGCGATCCGACGGCGTCCTTCCCCGCGTACCTCTGGCAGGACGTCAACGACGGCATCCGGATCCTCTTCAAGCTGACGCCCGCGCAGGCCGCCGCCGCGCACACCCTGCGGATCGGGGTCACGGACGCGTTCGCGGGCGGGCGTCCGCGGGTATCCATCAATGACTGGGTCTCGCCGGTCCCGGCGGCCCGGAAACAGCCGTCCACCCGTTCACTCACCACGGGTTCGTACCGGGGGAACAACCACACCTTCCTCTACAGCGTCCCTGCAAGTGCGTGGAAGTCGAACACCAGTGAGTACAACGTACTGACGCTCGACATCGTCAGTGGTTCGAGCGGCACGGGCTTCCTCAGTCCGGGCACCTCGTTCGACTGTCTGGACCTGCTGGCCTGAGCCCCCCTCGGCCGGCAGCAGGTGCCGACCGGAGCCCCCCTCGGGGTCGGCACGAGAAACGCCCCCCGCCGGTGACGACCGGCGGGGGGCGCCTTCTTCCCGCCCTGCGCGTTCTGCCTTGCGCGGCAGGTCAGTTCATCGTCGCGCCGATGGCCTTGGAGCCCGTGGTGAGGAACGTCGTGATGGGCAGGGAGCCGTCCGTCCGCCGGGCGGCGTACGCGGTGCCCGCGTCCGTGGACCGGAAGGCCGGCGTGGTGATGCCGCTGTCCCAGTTGTTGGCGGCCGAGACCGTGGCGGAGCCCAGCTTCGCCTTCCCCGCGCCGTTGCCCACCGCGAGGTTCCGCGCCAGCCGTGCCTTGCCGGTGGTGAAGTAGAACCCGTTCTCCTTGTTGGCGTGGGCCGTGTTGCGGTTCAGCAGGATCGCGCCGGTGTTGGAGTTCTCGGTGAACCCGTGCAGCGTGTTGCCCCAGGCCGCGTTGTTGTTGACGGAGTGCGCGACCGAGGCCCCGCCGCCGCCCAGCTTGAACCCGTTGCCGTTGCCCTCGAACGCGGGGTCGTTCCAGCGGTTCCTGCCGTTGCCGAAGGCCCAGGAGTGGTCGACGGTGACGGGCGAGGAGAACTGCCAGAGGTCGAGGCCGTCGTCGGCGTTGTCGTACAGGCGCGCGCCGGTGATCCTGTTGCCGGTGCCGGAGCCGAACTTCACGGCGATGCCGTCGGCGTTCTGACCGTGGTTCGCGGCGTCGTAGTTGCCGTGGCTGTCGAGGTTCCGTACGAGGTTGTCCGTGGTGCCGTCACCGCGCAGGGTGAAACCCGAGTCTCCGTTGTTGGCGGTGACGAGGTTCTGGAAGACACCGCCGACCGAGGACGTGGCGACGAAGCCCTGGGCCGGGGAGTTCTGGAAGGTGAGCCCGGAGACGGTCCAGTGGTCGCCGTGGATCGCGGCGAGCCAGGAGCCGGCGGGCAGGGCGGATCCGTCGATCTTGACCTTCTCGCCGCCGTAGGCGGTGAACGTGATCCGGGCGGAGGGGGTGCCGTTCGCCGTGGACTTCAGCGTCCGTGTGGGCCGGTAGGTGCCGCCGCGCACCTGGATGGTCGTACCGGCGACGGCGTTCGCGACGGCCTTCTCCAGCGACGCGGTGCTGGAGACGGTGACGGTGGTGGCGGCGGCCTGGGCGCCGTCGTGCGCGAGGCCCAGGTGGACGCCGCCCGCCCCCGCGGCGACGGACACGGCGGCGGCGATCGACAGGGTCCGGGTTCTTCGATGGCGTCCGTAGGGATGACGCACGGGTGTTCCTTTCGCAGGGGACGCCTCTTCGGGAGACGGGGAACGAAGCGGGCCGGAGGGGCCGCCCCGGCCCGCTTCTGATCACTGGTCGCCACCCGTCGGGAAAGGGTTGCCGCGCCGCCGCGAAATCGCTCGAAAGTTTCGCTCGGAGTCTTCACACGCACACCGATTGACGCCCCGAACCGCACTGATGACACTCCGAGGGCGACTTTGCAAACAGAACCCATCAGACTCTCACAGGATGTGTCATGCGCCCCACCGCCCGTACGCTCCTGCTCCCCCTCCTGGCCCTCGTCCTCGGCCTCCTGGCCGCCCCACCGGGCGCGGCCCAACCGGCACCCGAGCCCACACACCAGTCCGTGCGGAAGGCGGGGAAGAACCCGGAGTACGCCGGCTATCTCTTCGCCTACTTCACCGGCGAGGGCACCGCCGACGGCGAGCAGATCCGCTATGCCCTCAGCCGCGGCAACGACGCCCTGCACTGGCGGGAACTGAACGCCGGGAAGCCGGTCCTCACCTCGACGATCGGCGAGAAGGGGCTGCGCGACCCGTTCGTGATCCGCGCTCCCGAGGGCGACAAGTTCTACATGATCGCCACCGATCTGCGGATGTACCGGGGCAGCAGTGGCAGTTGGGACCAGGTCCAGAGACACGGCAGCAAGTCGATCATGGTCTGGGAGTCCACGGACCTGGTGCACTGGACCGACCAGCGGCTGGTGAGGGTCTCGCCCGACAACGCGGGCAACACCTGGGCGCCGGAGGCCTACTGGGACGACAGCCTCGGTGCGTTCGTCGTCTTCTGGGCGTCGAAGCTGTACGCCGACGACGACCCGGACCACACCGGCTCCACCTACAACAAGATGCTGTACGCGACGACGAAGGACTTCCGCACCTTCAGCGAGCCGAAGGTCTGGAACGACCCGGGCTACTCGGTCATCGACTCGACCGTGGTGAAGCACGACGGCACGTACTACCGCTACACCAAGGACGAGCGGGACCCCACCTCGTCCTCGCCCTGCGCCAAGTTCATCACCGGTGAGAGGTCGACGTCGCTCACCTCGACGAAGTACGACTTCGTGGCGGACTGCATCGGCAACGGCGCCATGGACCGCGGTGAGGGGCCGACGGTGTTCAAGTCGAACACCGAGGAGAAGTGGTACCTGTTCATCGACGAGTACGGCGGCCGCGGCTACCTCCCCTTCGAGACGACCGACCTCGACTCCGGCCGGTGGACCCCGTCGACCGACTACCAGCTGCCCGCGAGCCCCCGGCACGGCACGGTCATCCCCGTGACGCAGCGGGAGTACGACCGGCTGCTGGCCGCGTACCCGGCGAGCCCGACCTCGGTCGTGGACGTGACGACGAAGGGCCAGAAGGGGTACGCGGTCGTCACCGAGGCCTCGTCCAAGGTCGTCCTGCCGATGGAGCCCGGCACGGACCTCGCCCGGCTCGCGCCGAAGCTCTGGCTCGGTGAGGGCGCGTCGGTGAGCCCGAGGTCGGGCACCCGCCGTGACTTCCGCAAGCCGCGGACGTACACGGTCACCGCCGCCGACGGCACGAAGCGCGTCTGGACGGTCGAGGCGGTGCCGACCCGCAGCCCGGTCCTGCCCGGCCTCTACGCCGACCCCGACGTCGCGTACATGAACGGCCGTTACTGGATCTACCCGACCACGGACGGCTTCGCCGGCTGGAGCGGCACCCGGTTCAAGGCCTTCTCGTCGAAGGATCTCGTCCACTGGAAGGACCACGGGCAGATCCTCGACCTGGGCCCCGATGTCTCCTGGGCCGACAAGAACGCCTGGGCCCCGGCGATCGCCGAACGCGACGGCAGGTACTACTTCTACTTCTGCGCGGAGGGCAACATCGGCGTCGCCGTCGCCGACTCCCCCGCCGGCCCGTTCAAGGACGCCCTCGGCAAACCCCTGGTCGCCAAGGGCCAGTTCAGCGGCCAGGCCATCGATCCGTCGGTCTTCGTCGACGACGACGGGCAGGCGTACCTCTACTGGGGCAATGTGCGCGGCTACGTGGTGCCGCTGAACGACGACATGGTGTCGTTCGACGCGGGCGAGGTGAAGGACATCACCCCGGACAACTACCGGGAGGGCTCCTTCGTGGTCGAGCGCGAGGGTACGTACTACTTCATGTGGTCCGAGGACGACACCCGCAGCGGGAACTACCACGTGGCCTACGCGACCGGGCCGTCCCCGCTGGGCCCCTGGACCAAGCGGGGGACGATCCTGTCCAAGCGTCCCGAGTACGGGATCCTCGCCACCGGCCACCACTCGGTGGTGAACGCCCCGGGCACGGACGACTGGTACATGGTCTACCACCGGTTCGCCCTCAACGGCCCCGGCAGGGCGGGCGGGGACGGCACCCACCGGGAGACGACCGTCGACCGCCTGGAGTTCGCGGCCGACGGCACGATCCGGCCGGTGGTGCCGACCCTGGAGTCGATCAGGCCTGTGCGCCGCCCGTAGCCCGTTCGTCGGTCACCGTCAGCAGCAGGTCCGCCTTGAAGCCGGTCCCTCCGACCTCGAAGGCCCAGGTGCCGGGCCCACCCCGGTCGGTGGGCGTCATCGGCCACACCTCCGTGACCTGCCGGTCCTCCGCGGCGGCGTGCGCTTCCTCGGTGCTCACACCCGGCGCCAGGTAGCGCTCGCCGGTGTGGAGGTACAGCGACCAGGCGCCGTCGTCACCGGGCAGCGCCTGGACGTAGTACTGCTTGCGGAAGACGAGGTTGTCGGAGAACCCGATACCGAGGCTGTCCCGCTCATACACGTGGACGTCGAGGCGGAGGACCACGGACCGGTCCCCCGACCCCTCCGGTTTGGCGGCGGCGTCGAGCCAGCCCTCCCAGATCAGCCGGTTCTCGCCCGCCCACCCGGTGGTGGCGTCGCCCGGTGCCGCGAGCGGCTTGCTCAACTCCTCGACCAGATCGGGCAGTTCGTCGGTGAGGTCGTCCTTGCGGAAGGGGCCGTAGTAGTTCTCGGCCTCGCTGCTCTGGTGGCACAGCTCGAAGTCGACGAACCGGGGTTTGACGGACACCCCGAAGTAGAACTCACTGCGGCCGAAGAGATCCCGGCCCCGCGTCACCTCGGCGCTGTCCAGTCGCAGCTGCACGTGGTGCGTGCCATGGAAGAAGCGCATGGCGATCTCGTACGCCTCACGCGAGGTCACCAGCGAGTCGTTGCCGCCGTGGCATTTGTGGACGAAGGTCCGGGGCGCGCCCGGGATCTGGGCGGAGGACTGTTTGACCAGGCCGTCGCTGCGGTTGTAGGTGAGGGTGCCCTCGTCGATCAAGCCGGCGATGCGATTGCCCAGGGTGGCGAACTTGTTGCTGTAGGAGCGGTGGTCCGTACCGACCACCGTGAGGATCCTCCTGACGGGGAACGGGATGGCCCGGATGTCCGTGCGGTCCGGGTCGAAGGCGGCGATCTCGTCGGCGACCGCGTCGGGCAGGCACTTGACCAGCGCGTCGGGCATGTACTGGAAGGCGATCCCCCGGTGCGGTGTGCCGAGGGTGACGATGCGGTGGATGACGTCCGCGCTCTCGTCCCCCAGGCGGCTCAGGGCGGCCCGGGTGACGAGGCCGCCCATGCTGTGCGCGACGATGTCCACACCGGTGAACTCCTCGTCGGGCCGCATGCCGTGGCGGATGATCTCGATGAGCCTGACCAGCCCTTCCCCGAAGCGGTCGATCTTCCGGGGGAGGAGGTCGTAGTAGCGGTAGATCCAGAGGGTGCCCCGGGCGCCCTGGCCCAGCACCTCACGTGCCATGGGGACGTCCACCACCATCGTGCCGGTGAGCAGGTGCTCGGGCCAGCCGTCACGCTCCCCCGGTCTGGGCTCCTGTTCCTCCTCGTAGTAGCCGACCACGTTGGTGGCGTCCCGGTAGGGGTGGAGCGTGGACTTGAGGGCGCGCAGGACGAATCCCTCATAGATGAAGTTCTCGCCGTAGCGCTTTCCGTAGACGGTGCCGTTGTTGAACCCCTGATACGCGTCACGCCGCTCGTCCGACACACCGGGGCCGCCGAATCCGCGAATCAGGATCAGCGGGCGAGGACTACCGACCACCAGGACCACTCCACTCAGGTGCGCATGCGCTGTTCGTCGCGCAACACTGTGTGGGGTCGCCTCGCCTACGTGTCGACAGAATCGTTTTGCCCGGCGTGCCGGGCGTTTTGCCCGGCGTGCCGGACGAGCTTCGCGCCGGTCAGTTCATCGTCGAGCCGATCGTCGTACTGCCCGTGGTCAGGAAGGTGGTCGCGGGCAGGGTGCCGCTCGACGAACGGGCGTTGTATGTCGAGGAGGCGTCGGTGGAGCGGAACGACGGGGTCGCGACGCCGGAGTCCCAGTTGTTGCCGGACGACACGACGGACGAACCCTTGTTGACCGTGCCGCCGCCGTTGCTCACCGCCAGGTTCCTGCCGAGGCGGGCCGCGCCGGTGGCGAAGTAGTAGCCCCACTTGGCGTTGGCGTAGGCCGTGGTCCGGTTGATGACGATGGCGCCCTTGTTGCTGTTCTCGGTGAAGCCGTTGCCCGCGTTGTCCCAGGCCGCCGAGTTGTTGATGACATGGGCCACGGTCTCGCCGTCGCCACCGAGCTTGTAGCCGTTGCCGTCGCCGGCGAACGCCGAGTCGCCCCAGCGGTTCTTGCCGTTGCCCATCGCCCAGGTGTGTTCGACGGTGACGGGCGACGAGAAGGACCAGAAGTCCAGACCGTCGTCCGAGTTGTTGTAGAGGCGGGCCCCGGTGATGAGGTTGCCGCTGCCGGAGCCGAACTTCACGGCGATGCCGTCCGCGTTCTCCCCGTGGTTGGCCGGGTCGTAGTGGCCGTAGGAGTCGATGTTGCGGACGGTGTTGTCGGTGGTGCTGTCGCCGGTGAGTGTGAAGCCGGAGTCGCCGCCGTTGATGGTCTTGATGTTGTCCCAGACCGTGGAGGCGCAGGACTGGCAGACGACCGCGCTGTCCGGGGCGTTCTGGAAGGTGATCCCGGAGACGGTCCAGTAGTCGGCGGTCAGCTTGAAGATCCAGCCGCCGTCGGGGAGGTTCGAGCCGTCGATCTTCACGGTCTCCGAGCCGTACGGCTGGAGGTGGATCCGGCTGGAGGAGCTGCCGTTCGCCGTCGACTGGAGGGTCGCCGTCGGGTAGTACGTGCCGCCGCGGACCTGGATGACGGTGCCGGGGGTGGCGTTCTTGATGGCGTTGGACAGGGCGGTCGTCGTATTGACGACCACGGTCGCGGCGTGCGCCTGGGTGGGGAGCACGGCCAGACCGGCGCCGAGGGCAAGGGCGGTGCCCAGGGCCAGAGTGGTACGACGAGACATGGAGAGCGGTTCCTTTCTCGTGCGGGCGGGGGTTCAGCAGGGGTGGCTCACAGGACGGCGCCGAGCCAGTCGAAGACGTCGTCCTGCAAGGGCGCGGTGAACACATGACCGAGGTCCGGCCAGGTCTTCAGCCGCAACCGCTCCTCGGCGCGGCGGGACCGCCAGACGGCGCGCAGCTTGTCGTGGGCGACGCGCACGCCGTCGGCGGGGAACAGCGGATCGAGGCCGCCGTTCAGGAAGAACATCGGCTTGGGGGCGCCGATGCTCGCCACGTCGGGGAAGTCGAGGTACCGGGCGAGCCCGGGGTGGAGCATGTAGTAGGAGGACTGGCCGCGCAGGATGTTGTTGCCGGGGACCATGACCTCCTTGAGCCCGGTCATCCAGCAGACGCTCACGGCGGCCGCGATGTCGTCGCTGAGCGCGGCCGTCTGCCAGGCCCGGAACGCGCCCATGGAGAACCCGAGGGCCGCGACCCGGCGCCGGTCCACCCGGTCGAGGCCGGCCAGGAAGCCCGCCGCGCGCACGTCCTCCCTGGCCATGAGCCCGGCGAGGGACGAGCCCAGGTTGTAGAAGTTGCCGGCCAGGGCCTGCTGCTGCTCGTAGGTGACCGGCCCCCGGTCGCCCCAGCCGAGCGCGTCCACGGCGAGGACGACATAGCCGCGCCGGGCGAGTTCGTCGCCGACGAACCGGCCGCTGAAGTACCGGTCGGCCCATTCCCGCGCCGAGTTCAGTCGGGTGTCGTCGTACCAGGGCCGGACCAGCTTCTCCTTGCCGATGTCGAACCTGGCGCCGTGGTCGTGCAGGAGGAGGACGGCTGGGAACGGTCCGGTTCCGTGCGGGGTGAGCAGGGCGCCCCGGACGCGGCCGTACCGGGTGAGGGAGAAGGTGACCGACTCTCGGGTGAAGCCGTCGCCTTCGCCGTGCTCCTCGCCGAAGACCGGGTCGTAGGGGGTGTCGTCCCGGGCGACGAGAAGGTGCTCCTCGACCTTGGCCCGCGCCACCCGTCGCCAGGTGCGGAAGTCCCGGATCGGCGACGTGCCCCAGGCCAGCGGGAAGCGGAGCTCGTTCTTGAGGAGCGGGTGGAAGTCGGGGAGGGTGCCCTCCAGGCCTGCGGCCTCGACGGCTGTCACGGGCTCCGCCCCGGCGGCCGCCGGCTCAGGGGCGGGCACAGGGCCTCCAGTCCCCCAAGTACGTCCGCCGCGTGTGCGTCCTGGCCTCGGCCGCCGTCAGCCTGGGCCGGTTCTCCGGTACCGGGACGACCGATCCGGGACCGGAGTTGGCGTACTCGCGGAAGCGCATGGTCTGCCAGGGGTAGGCCTCCCGCATGTTGGTGTACGGGGTGGCGGCGTCGATCCCGGGACCGATCCAGGTGTCCCGCACGACCAGCGAGGGCCAGGCGGTCGTCTCGTACGAGGGCACCCAGGGCCGGGCGATCTTGTACGCGGCGTCCTCCGCGCCGGAGGTGATCCGGCCGCGCACGGCGAGGAAGCCGTAGGGGTTGGCGCGGGCCGTCGACGGCGCGAAGACCATGCCCTTGGGGGTGAAGGGCACGTCCCGCTGGAGGGTGTGGAAGTGGCAGGTGTCGAAGACGGCTCGGGCCCGCCCGAACACGAAGTCGACGTCACCCTCGATGTAGCAGTGCCGGTAGTACTGCCGGTCGAAGGCGTCGAGCGCGGTGGTGTCCGCGAAGAGGGTGTCCTGGTGGGCGAGGAACCGGACGTTCTCGAAGTGCGAGCGGTCCCCGGTGACGTACGCGGCGACCGCCTGGGTGCCCGTGATCTCGGGGTGGTCCGCGCGCAGCCAGTCGTTGGCGAGGGTCAGGTCGCGTACGGTCAGGCCGGGCGCCGCCGAGGTGAAGGTGGCGGAGCCCGCGGTGCCGTACGTGCCGCCCTCGGGCCTCGGGGTGCCGTTGGCCCGGTCGAAGACGAGCACGGCGGCGCGGGGGTCGCGGGACGCACCCCGCAGGGTCAACTCCCCTTTTTCTGCATTGATATTGACGACCTCGCGGTACGTCCCCGGGTGGACCACGATCGTCCACCCGGGACCGGTGACGGCGTCCACGGCGGCCTGGACCGAACCCCCGGGCCGGACGTGCAGGACCCGGCGCCCGTGGGCGAGGGCGGGGGACGCGCCGGCGGCCACCAGGCCGCCGGCGATCCCGCCGAGCAGGGTGCGTCGGCGCATCTCAGCACCTCTCCCACGGGGTCCAGTCGCCGAGGTACGCCTCACGGGTGGCCAAGGCGGCTTCGGCGGCCGTGAGCTGGGGCCGGTTCTCCGGGACGGAGACCACGGCGCCCGGTCCGGTGTTCCGGTACTCGGCGAACCGCTGGTCCTGCCAGGGGAAGCCCGACGACATGTTGGTGTAGGGCGCGACCGCGTCGATCCCGGCACCGAGGCGGGTCTCGCGCACGGTGAGCATGGGCCGGGCGGTGGTGTCCGAGCTGGGCACCCACGGGCGGGCCAGCTTGTAGTGGGCGTCCGGGGCCTCACTGGTGATCCGGCTCCGGGTCACCAGGTAGCCGCGCGGGTTGGCGCCCGCGGTGGAGGGCGCGAAGACGAACCCGTAGGGCGCGGAGGCCAGGTCGGTCCTGGTCAGGGTGTGGAAGTGGCAGCGTTCGAAGACGGCGGTGGCCCGTCCGAAGACGAAGTCCACGTCGCCCTCGGCGTAGCAGTCCCGGAAGTACTGCCGGGCGAAGGTGCCGAGCGCCATCGAGTCGGCGTACAGCGTGTCCTGGTGCCCCAGGAACCGGCAGCGCAGGAACGCCGACCGGTCGCCCTGCACCTTGATGGCTACGGCCTGGGTGCCGCTCATCCCGGGGTGGTCGGCGCGCAGCCAGTCGTTGGCGAAGGTGATGTCCCGGGCGGTGAACCCGTCGGCCTGCACCAGGGTCGTGGCGGACCCGGTGGTGCCGTACGTGCCGCCGCCGGGCTTCGGGGTGCCGGCCGCGTTGTCGTACACGACCACGACGTCCCGGGCGTTCCCGGAGGCCCCGATCCAGGTCATCTCGGTACGGGCGACGCTGACGGCGACGGTCTCCCGGTACACGCCCGGCGCGACGACCAGCGTGTACCCGCTCCCTCCCCCAGTGCCAAACGCCTGGGAGGTACCCCCAGCGGCGGTGACGGCGGCCTGGACGGTGGTGAAGTCACCGGCGCCGCCGGCGTCCACGTACAGGGTCCGCTCGTCGAGGCGGGCGGCCGGCGATCCGTACCGCCCGAAGACCCGGCGGCCACGGGCGGCACGAGTGGCGTGGTCGGCCGGTGCCGCCTGGGCCGGGGTCGCGCCGGCGAGCGCGAGCGCGGTCCCGATCCCGGCGGCCACGAACGACCGTCTGCTCGGCCCCGGTTGGCGCCCGGTCATCAGCAGACCTTCCCGGCGCCCGCGCTGTTGGCGACGATGCCCGGCACGGCACGCGGCTTGTCGACCTTGGTCCGCAGGGTGGGCGTCCACCCGGCACCGGACTGCAGGATCTCCGAGGGGATCTCGGCGTTGTGGACGGCGATGAGGTCCGTCAGCCTGCCGTTGACGTAGTTGTTCTCGGCGGTCAGCGGGGACTCGTTCCACTTCTTCAGCGCCTTGCCGACACTGGCACCGGCCGGCAGCGAGATGGCGTTGTCGCTGGCGTGGAGCTGTGAGGAGATGCCGACACCGAAGATGTAGTAGTCGTCCTTCTGCTCCTCGGTGACCACGTAGTGGTTGTTGTAGACGTCGACCTGTCCGAACCGCACGCGCGGGGAGCGCTGGAGGATCCCGTCGAAGCGGTTGTGGTGCATGGTGACCTTGAGCTTGCCGGCGTCGATGGCGGCGAGGCCGTCGCCGTTGCCGATCAGCATGTTCTTGTCGTGATTCTCGTAGCGGTTCCAGGACACGGTCACGTAGTTGGAGCCGCGCACGATGTCCGTCAGCCCGTCGTGCTGCTGGAAGACCTTGCCGAAGTAGACCGGCCGCTCGCTGTCGGGGAAGCGCCCGTCGGTGAACGTGTTGTGGTCGAGCCACACGTGGTCGGTGCCGTAGACGACCACGGTGTCGTACTCGGAGTTCCAGTTGCCGGTGTTGTTGTCGTCGGTGGGGTCCCACTTGGGGAAGCAGTCGAGCGGGGCCTCGATGGTGAGGTTGCGCATGATGACGTTCGAGACGCCCTTGATCTGGAGGCTGCCGCCGAGGATGCCGGAGTTCTTGCCGACGCCGACGATGGTGGTGTTGCTGGGGATGTTGGCCTTGATCGCCGCGTCCTGGTTGGCCATGGAAGCGACCCGCGCGTCCTCCTGCGGGCCCTTGGCGACCTGGTCGTTGCCGTAGGTGGCCGGGTCGTAGTCCTTCAGGTACTGCTGGAGGTCGTAGCCGCCGGTGACGAAGGCCTCACACCCCTCGGAGACGGCGTCGATCATCCCCTTCACCTTGATGATCTTCGGGGCGTTTCCGCCGGCGGCCAGCGCGGCCTTGAACTCGGCCCAGGTGGTGACGGTGTAGACGTGCTCGGCGTCGGCCGCCGAGCCACCGGTGGTGCCGCCTTCCGCCGAGCCCCACCCGTCACCGGCGCCGAGCACCTGCCGGCCGAGATCACGGCCGTGGGCCTGGGCGACGCCGGTGCCGGCGACCCCGAGCACGAGGGCGGTGCAGCCGACGAGAGCCGTTGTGGCATGGGCATGCCAGATACGAGGACGCATGTGTGCGGTTCCTTTCAAAGCAAAGGGGGATGTTGAGCCCCGCCCCGTCAGGGGCGCGGGGCTGTGTTCATGTGCGGCTCCGCCGCGTGGGCGCGACCAGCCACGACGGACCCGCAGCCACAAACCGGCCTACGAGCGGAGCACTACGCTTCCGGCCAGGTGATCCACGACTCCGGGATCTCTTCGCCCAGTCGACGGACGTCCCGCGGCGAAAGCACCCGGCGGCGCAGCAACTCACCCGCGACCAGCCGGGCCACGGCAATCGCCCCCGGCGGGTTGAAGTGCGTGTTGTCCTGCTCGGCCGCGGTCCAGTTGAAGTACTTCTTGGTCTCCTCGACCCCGAGCTTCTGCCACAACGCGATGGACAGCGCCTGGATGTCGAGGAGGGCGACACCCTCCTCCGCGGCGAGAGCGATCGCCGCTGCCGGATAGTCGCCGTGGGTCGGCACGGCGTTGCCGCTCGCGTCGAACTTTCTGCGCTCGACGGAGGTGGCGAGCACCGGCCGGGCGCCCCGCGCCCGAGCGCCGTCGATGTACTGGCGCAGATGGTCCTGGTACGTCGTCCACGGCTCGGTGTAGCGCGTGGGGTCGGCGATCTTGGAGTCGTTGTGCCCGAACTGGATGACGAGGAAGTCCCCGGGCCGGATCGCCCCGAGGATGACGTCGAGCCGCCCCTCGTCGATGAAGCTCTTCGAACTACGCCCGTTCACGGCGTGGTTGGAGACAGCCAGCCCTTTGCCGAGGAAGAACGGGAGCGCCATGCCCCAGCCCGTCTCGGGCGCGGCGTCGGCGTACTTCTGGGCGGCGGTGGAGTCGCCGGCGATGAAGAGGGTGCGCTGTCGCCGGGGCCCGCCGGAGGCCGCGGCGGCGGACGCGGGGCCCGTGGCGGCGACGGCGAGCGGAAGGGCGGCTAGAGCCGCAGTGCTGACCTGTCTACGAGTGAGCGACACGTGCGGGTGCCTTTCCAGGAGGGCCCCGCGCCCCGTCTTTCAGGGGCGCGGGACTGTGACATATGCGGCTCCGCCGCGTGGGCGCGACCGGCCACAACCAACCCGCAGCCGGCCACGCAACGAACCGGACCGAGCTCTCAGCCCTTCTTCTGCTCGTTCCACTCGGCCTGCGCCGTGTTCAGCTGCTCGGCCAACGCGTCCAGGAACTCCTTCGCCGTGCTCTGCCCGTCCATCACCTTCTGGAAGGCCGGCTCGTTGTCGGCCTTCGAGATCGTGTTCCAGTCCGGCAGGTAGTACGGCAGTTGCACGATCGTCGTCGACCCGTCGCTCAGCGCGGCGGCGGCCAGCTTCGTCGGCTCGGCCTCGGAGATCCACGCGTCCTTCGCGGCGTCGTTGTTCGACGGCACCTGTCCGGCCGACTTGTTGAACTTGGAGTTCTCCTCGTGCGAGGTGGCGAACTCGATGAACTTCCAGGCGGCTTCCTTGTTCTTCGAGCTCTTGAACATGCCGAGCCCGTCGACCGGGTTGGACACCTGGACCCGCTTGCCGTCGGGCCCGGTCGGCTGCGGGATGCCCCGGAACTTGTCGCCGAACGCCTTCACGTGGTCCTGGTACGAGCCCAGGTTGTGGTTGAGCATCCCGATCGTGCCGGAGTCGAACTGCGCGACCATCTTGGTGAAGTCGTTGTTGAGGTCGGCCGCGGGCGTGACCTTCTTGTAGAGGCCGACGTACTTCTCCAGGGCCTCGACGTTCTTCGGGTCGTTCACGGTGGTCTTCTCACCGCTCGCGTCCCAGAACGAGGTGATCCCGGACTGCCCGTACATCGCGTCCAGCGCCTGCGCGATGGAGCCGGCGCCACCGCGGATGGTGTAGCCGAACTTGTTCTTGTCCTTGTCGGTGAGCTTCTCGGCGGCCTCGTAGAACTTGTCCCAGTCGGTCGGATCGGCCAAGCCCGCCGCCTTGAAGAGGTCGGTGCGGTAGTAGAGGACACCGTTGTTGGCGGAGGTCGGGATCGAGAAGAGGGAGTCGCCGCCGCCGGCGGACTTCAGCGACTCGACCATCGCCTCGTTGAGCTTGCCGCTGAGGGAGGACTTGGAGAGCCGGTTGTCGAGGGGCTCCAGCGCGCCCTGCGCGGCGAACCCGGCGGCCATGGCCGCGCCGACACCACCGACGTCCGGCAGGCCACCGCCCTGGATGGCGGTGTCGACCTTGGACTGGTACTCGGTGGCGGCGATCCCGACGTACTCGACCTCGATGTCCGGGTTGGCCTTCTCGAAGTCGGCGATGATCTCCTTCCAGATCTCGGTGCGGACACCGCCGTTGTTGTCCCAGAAGAGAACCTTGCCCTTGCCGCTGCCCTCGGAGCCCTTGTCCCCGCCCGCTCCGCTGCCGTCGTCACCGCAGGCGGTGGCGGTCAGGGCGAGGACGGATCCGAGGGCGATGGCCGCGGCGGCACGCCTGCTTCTGCGATTGCTGATCTTCATTGAACGGCTCTCTTCTTCTGGATACGAGGGTTATGAAGTTGTGGGGGGTCTGTGCTGTCTCCGGGGCGGACTCAGTGGCCGGCGCGACCGCGATGCGGCGCCCAACCGTCCGTCCCCGCGAGGTACTTGGTGACCGTGTGGGTCGATGCGTCGGCGCCGTCGAGCTGCGGCCGGTCGGCGGTGACGGCGGCTCCGGGCCCGTACGTCCGGTACTCCGTGAACCGCGCGTCCTTCCAGGAGAAGCCGCTCATGTCCGTCCACGGCGACGACTTGATCGCGGCGGGCAGTTCGGTCTCCCGGAAGAGCACCTGGGCGATCGCGTTCGGCTCGCCGCCCGGGTGCCAGGGCCGGCCGAGGTGGTACGTCCCGGCGGGCGCGTCGCTGACGACCTTCGACCGGGTGATGAGGAACCCGTAGGGGTTCTCCTTCCAGGTCGAGGCGGCCGTGATGTAGCCGTTGTTGCTGTCCGAGCCCCGGCTGAGCGCCTTGATCAGGGAACGCTCGATGACGGTGGTGGCCCGGCCGTAGATGAAGTCGACATCGCCCTCGATGTACGAGTCGCGGATGTAGACCCGGCTGATGGCGTCGAGCTTGGGGCTGTCCGTCATCAGGGTGTCCTGGTTGCCCAGGAAGGCCGTGTTCTCGAAGACGATCCGGTCGCCGGTGGTCTTCATCGCGAGCGCCTGCTCGCCCTTCAGTTCGTGCGCGGCCTCGTCGAAGTCGTTGCTGAAGGTGATGTTGCGGACGGTCACGTCACTGGCGACGATGCGCACGGTGGCGCTGCCGGTGGAACCGCCGTACTCGGCGGGCGTGTCGTAGACGATGACGGTGTCCGAGCGGCGCTGTCCAGTCCCCTGCAGCACCAGGTTCGGCCTGTTCGCGGGGATGACGACCTTCTCCCGGTAGGTGCCGGGCGCCACGCGGATCGTGATGGTGCCGTCGTTGCCCGCGGGCACGGCGTCCACGGCCGCCTGCACGGTCGCGTAGTCGGCGGGGACGTTCAGCTCGGTGGTGGTGCCGATGCCCTTCTGAGGGCCGGAGAACCGGGTGACCAGCGCGGGTACGGCGGCGGCCGGGTCCAGCCGGTAGCGGTAGAAGTCCTTGGGTTCGAAGGCGGCTCCCCACGCGTCCTTCCGCCCGCCGACGTTCTTCAGGATCGACCCGCGCTGCACCAACTCGGCTGTGGCGTCGGCCTGGTAGGGGTGCTGGACGCCGTCGTAGTAGCTGTTCTCGATGACCATCCTGGTCCGGCCGCGCGCCCAGTTCCCGTACGTCCACACGGGGTCGCCGTCGGCCACCTGTGCCGAGAGGTAGTTGTTGTAGAGGTGGGCGTAGGCGCAGTTGTCGGCGGACGGGTTGCGCTGCTTCGTGCCGGTGAACCAGTTGTGGTCGATGGTGATCTCGGTTTGGACGTTGGTGGTCCAGCCGATGCCGAGGGCCTTGTTGTGGTTCCTGAACTGGTTGTGGGAGACGGTGATGTACCGGCTGTCCTTGCGGATGTCGAGGAGTCCGTCGCCCATGTGCTCGAAGCGGTTGTGGTCGATCCAGACGTGGTCGACGGTGTCCATCTGGATCGCGTCGAAGTCGGTCGTCTTGCCGTCCCAGTCGCCCTCGACGTAGGAGTCCCGGATCGTCAGGTTGCGGATGATGACGTTGCTGGTCCCGGGGTTGAGGTGCAGTTCGCCGTGGACGATCTCGCCGGTGTCGCCGACGCCGATGATCGTCTTGTTCGAGGTCACGACGATGTCCGAGCCGAAGGGCGCGACGTCGATCGCCCCGGCCACGCGGATGACGTACGGCTCCTCGGCGGCCGCGTAACGCGCCAGTGCGGCCTGGTCGGTGACGGTCACGACCTTGCCGCCCGCGCCCCCGGTGGTGCCGCCGTCGAGGGAGGCGAACCCGTGCGGGCGGTCGGTCCAGCGGGGTGCCGCGCCGTACCCGGCGGCGGCGTCGGCGGCCGTCGCGGGCTGCGCGGCCTCCGCCGGGGTGACGGCGCCGACGGCGAACGAGGCGATCAGGGCGGTGACGGCGGCGAGGGTTCTCCCCTTGTGCGGCAAGCGCTTGCTACGGAAGTGCGTCATTGCGGCTCCCAACAGGCGTACGGAAGACGGGGGTCGGGCGATGGGGTCAGGCGGTGCCGTCCGGCGCGGCGGTGATCCGGAACTGCGTGAACGTGGCCGCCCCGGCATGGCCCCCGCCGGTGGGCGCGACCGCGAAGAGGCCGAGCAGAGCGCCGACCCAGCGCCAGGGGGTGGCGGCGAAGACCTGTCCCGAGGGCTGCCACCCCTCCCCCACGTCGTAGGAGAACCGGCAGCGCGCCCCGGCCGAGGTCTCGATGCACAGCCGGGCCCGTCCCCCGGGCGCGAGGCGCGCGTGATCGGCGTCCCGTTCCCGGTCGGCGACGGTCTCGGCGAACCGGTGGACGAGGTGCACGGTCCCGTCGGCACCCCTCTGGAGCCCGATCCAGCGGAACGCGTCCCCGAGCACGGCGAGCCCGGCACGCGCCCCCGGTTCCTCGCTGTCGAGCCTCAGGTCCACCTCGACGACGGCGGGGATCCCCGGCAGCCGCTGTGTGAGCACATTCGCCAGTTTCCGCAGGTCGTGCGCGTGCACGGAGCGTACGCACGTGAGCCGCAGCCCGTCGCCGGAGTGCTGGGTGGCCCAGCCGTCCTGCGGGTTGGCGGTCCACTGCCACTGGCGTCCGTAGCGGCCGCCGGGGAAGTCGTCGTCGGTGGCGGGCGCGGCCGGCGGCTGCGCCGGCAGCGCCGGCTTGCGGTGGACGACGACGGGAGCGCCCTCGTCGCCGAGCACGGGCCAGCCGTCCGCACCCCAGCTCATCGGCTGCAGGTGCACGACCCTGCCGTACGCGCCCCGCTGCTGGAAGTGCAGGAACCAGTCCTCGCCGGCCGCCGTGCGCACCCAGCCGCCCTGGTGCGGCCCGTTGACGTCGGTGTCCTTCTGCTCCAGGACGATCCGCTCCTCGTACGGGCCGAAGAAGTCGCGGGAGCGTAAGGCGCCCTGCCAGCCGGTCTCCACTCCCCCGGCGGGGGCGAAGATCCAGTACCAGCCGTCGTGACGGTAGAGCTTGGGCCCCTCCAGGGTGAACCAGCCGGGGAGCCGGTCCGCGTCGACGATCACCTTGCCCTCGTCGAGGAGCCCGGTGCCGTCGGGCCGCATCCGGTGGCCGGTGAGCCGGTTCTTGACGCCGGAGCGGGACTTGGCCCAGGCGTGCACCAGGTACGCCTCGCCGGTCTCCTCGTCCCACAGCGGGCAGGGGTCGATGAGTCCCTTGCCCTCCTTGACCAGGTGCGGCCGGGTCCAAGGGCCCCTGATCCCGGGGGCGTTGACCTGGAAGACGCCCTGGTCGGGGTCGCCCCAGAAGATCCAGAACCGGTCGTCGAAGTGGCGCAGCGAGGGCGCCCACACCCCGCAGTCGTGGCGCGGGGCCCTGAACTCGGAGGCGGGTTCGAGGTGGTGCAGCGCGTGGCCGACGAGCGTCCAGTTGACCAGGTCCCGGGAGTGGAGCAGGGGAAGGCCCGGGGCCCGGCCGAAGCTGGAGGCCGTCATGTAGAAGTCGTCGGCCACGCGCAGGACATCGGGGTCGGACCAGTCGGCGTCGAGGACGGGGTTGCGGTAGGTGCCGTCGCCCAGGTCGGCGGAGAAGGCGGGTGCGCTCACCGAGGTGGTCACGGGCTCACCGCCTTCCGTACGAGGGCCGCAGCCCCGTCCCGGTCGAGGGTGCCGTCGGCGACGACGGTGACGACCCGGCGCACGGCCGTCCCGCCCGGCTCGATGGGGAGACGGTCGGTGTGGGCGAGGGAGGAGCCGACGCCCGGGTACTCGTCGGCGCGGACGAACCAGGGGTCACGACGGGTGGTGTCGGTGGCCCCGGCGAAGACGAGCGTCCAGGTCTCGCCGGCCAGGGCGAGCCAGTCGGCGCGGCAGCCGTGCACCTCGGTCTCGCCCTCCGCCTCGGCGGTGAAGACCCGGGGTGCGGCGGGCTCCTTGCGGGCCCGCCAGAAGAAGCCGCCGTACGCGGCGCCGGGGCGGCCGTTGGTGGCGGGGCTGCCGATCGACACCGGGGCGTCGGTGATGTTGGTGAGGGAGAACGTGAAGTCCAACGCCCAGGCGGAGTCGGTCAGTTCGGTGGCCGCGACGGTACGGCGCTCGCGCAGCAGCTCCCGGCCGGACGCCACCCAGCGCAGCTCCTCGACGAAGCCGTCGGGGTCGCGCAGCTGGAAGGCGGTGTGGCGCTGGGAGCCGTGGTTGTCGAGCTCGGTCGGCCCCTGGTCGCGGACATAGGTCCGTCCGCCCCAGAAATTGTGCCCCTCGACGTCGGGAACGGCGACACCGACGCCGAGGTGGTGGAGGTGGTCGGCGGGACTCAGCTCGGTGACCGCCGTACCGGACAGGGTGGTGACGGGATGCACATAGGGGCGCGGGGAGAGCCGTTCCGGCAGTTCGGGCCGGGTGAGGTAGCGGCCCACCGGGCGGCCCGCGACGCGCAGGACCAGGGAGTCGTCGGTGATCGTCATGTGCTCACCTCTTTCGCCGTTGCTTCGGGCAGCGCCCAGGGGGCGCCGAGTTCGGAGTAGAGGGCGAGGTCGTCGGCGGCGGCCGCGACGAGGCCGTCGATGCCGTCGACGACCCGGCGGTCCTCGTCGGGCAGCCGGTGCCAGGCCCCGGCCGGCAGCGCGACCGGGTCCGGGGCGACCCGGATCGCCTCGACGACCTTCATGAACGCGCCGGTCACCTCCGGCGGGACCAGCAGCTCGGTGCCGTCGACGAGATGGTCGACGAGGTTCTCCAGCAGGTCCGTGCGGCCGTACTCGATCTCCTCCGGACCGTGTCCGGCGCGCTGGACGAGCACGCGGTCCTGCTTGTACCAGAAGGTGATCCGGCCGCTGGTGCCGTGGACGACGTTGTACGGGTCGTCCGGGTCCTCGGCGCACAGCGTGGCGGCGACGGTGACCCGGCCGCCGTCGGCTGTGGTGACCCGTACGCACGAGGTGTCGTCGGACTCGATGTCGTTGGCGCGCAGCAGTTCCGTCTCGATGGCGGCGACGTCCTCGGCGCGGGGTGCGCCGGCGAGTGCCAGCCCGGTGGCGACGGCGTGCGCGAGGGGGTTGGTGAGCGCCCCGTCGATCACGTCCACGCCGTTCATGCGCCGCTTCCCGGCCCAGGGCGCGCGCTGGTAGTACGCCTCGGCGCGGGCCCAGGCACCGGCGCCGCCGATGCCGACGACCTCGCCGATGAGGCCCTCTTCGACCATCCCGCGGATCGCGGGCAGGGCGTGCGAGCCCAGCGACTGGAAGCCGATCTGGCAGACCGTCCCGGCCGCCGCCACCCCGTCGGCCATCCGGCGGAACTCGGCGTACGACGGGGCCGGCGGCTTCTCCAGCAGGACGTGGACGCCCCGCTCGGCGGCCGTCAGCGCCAGGTCGGTGTGGGTGGGGATGGGCGTGCAGATCACGGCGATCGCGGCGCCCGTGGAGTCGAGGAGCGCCCCGAAGTCGGCGGACTGCTCGGGTGTGCCGAGTCCGTCGGGGATCTCGTCCGGGCCCAGCGGGGTCAGTTCGCAGATGCCGGCGAGCCGGACGATCCCCTTGTCCGCGAGCCGCCGGATGTTCTCAAGATGCCAGCGGCCGTGGCCCCGGGCGCCCGCGAGGACGAGTGGAAGCGGGCTCTCGTACGTCGTGGTGTTCATCGGATCCTCCCTGCGCCCGCGCCGCGTGCCACCTCTCGGTCGGCCTTCCCGGCGCTGTCGATCTTTTGGTGCAGGGTAGGCGTCCAGCCCACGTCGCCCGTGAGATCCCGCTCGCTGCCGGAGTTGTAGGCGTTGTATATGGCCAGGAGATCCACCGGATAGCCGTTGAAGAGGGTGCCCGTCTGGTGCAGGGCGGAGCCGTTCCAGCTCTTCACCAGGTCGGCGACCTCGACGTGGCCCGGCGTGGTGAACGCGTTGTTCTCCGCGTACACGGCGGACTCGGTGGAGACGCCCAGGGAGTAGCGGTAGTCGTGGGCGTCGGCCGGGACGACGTACCGGTTGTTGTAGAGGTGCACCTGTCCGAAGCGGACGCGCGGCGCGCGCTGCACGACGTTCTCGAACTGGTTGTGGTGCAGCGTCACCCGCAGTTTGCCCCGGTCGCCGGTGGCCGTGTCGCCGTTGCCGATGAGGATGCCCTTGTCGTGGTCGGCGAAGCGGCTCCACGAGACGGTGACGAGGTCGGAGGCGTTGGTGATGTCGAGCAGGCCGTCGTGGCGGAGGTAGGTGCGGCCGAAGTACGTCGGCTCGTCCTCGTCGGGGTGCCCCTTGTCGGAGATCGTGACGTGGTCGATCCAGACGTGGCTGGAGCCGCGCACCCAGATGTTGTCGTAGGCCGTCTTCCAGTCGCCGAGGCCGCCGGTGTTGGGCTGCCAGACGGGGAAGCAGTCGTAGGCGTCGCGGAGTTCGAGGTTGCGGACGATGACGTTGTCCGCGCCCTTGAGCTGAAGGCTCGCGCCTTTCAGGACGGCGCCCTTGAGGCCGACGATGGTGGTGTTGGAGCCGACGGCCAGCTCGATCCGCTCGGCCTGGCGTGCCGCCGACGCCCGGCGGGCCTCCTCCTGGGGGCCGCTGGGCTTGGCGGAGCCCCAGGTGCGCGGGTCGTAGGCGGCCAGGTACGCCTTCAGGTCGTAGCCGTCGGTCGCGTAGTCGGCGCAGTCGAGCTTGTCGCCGTCGTCGGAGGTGTTGGCGTCGATGGTCCCCGCGATCCGGATGATCTTCGGGGTGGCGCTGCCGCCGTCGAGCGCGCGCACCAGTTCGGCGCGGGTGCGGACGGTGACGACATGGGCGTCGCCGGCGGTGGAACCCCCCGTGGTACCACCGTCGGCGGCCGCCCAGCCGTCGTCCGCCGCGAGCGTGTCGCGGCTGATGTCCCGGTCGGCGTTCCGGGACTCCGCCCCGGCCGGGGTGGTGAGCGCGCAGCCCAGCACCCCCGCCAGACCGAGGAGTCGCAGGCTCCTCCCGCGTCCGCTCATCCCTTCACCGCCCCCGCGCTGAAGCCCGTGATCAGCCACTTCTGGATGAAGGCGAAGACGATGACCACCGGGACGGCGGCGATGATGCCGCCCGCGGCCAGCGCGCCCAGGTCGACGCTGTCGGCGCTGAGCAGGGTGTTGAGGCCGACGGGGATGGTCTGCTTGGCCTGGTTGTTGAGGAACATCAGGGCGAAGAGGAAGTGGTTCCAGGAGTGCACGAAGGCGAAGGAGCCGACGGCGATCAGGCCGGGCCGCAGCAGCGGCAGCACGACCACCCGGAACGCGGTGAAGCGGTTGCAGCCGTCCACCCAGGCCGCTTCCTCCAGCGTGTACGGCACGTTCTTGATGAAGTTGCTGATCAGGATGATCGACAACGGCAGCTGGAAGACCGTCTCGGCGAGGATGACGCTGCCGAGCGAGTTGATCATCCGCAGCTCGGCGAAGATCTGGAACAGCGGCACGAGGAGCAGTGCGCCCGGCACGAACTGGGAGCACAGCAGCGCCAGCATGAACCCGCGCTTGATCTTGAAGTCGAAGCGGGCGAGGGCGTAGCCGCCGGCCAGGGCGACGAGCGTGGTCATCAGCAGGGTGACGACACCGACGAGCACGCTGTTCTGGAAGTAGACGCCGAAGGAGCGTTCGTTCCAGACCTTCTCGAAGTGCTCGAACGTCATCGGCCAGGGCACGAGCGAGGTCGAGCCGGGCTTGCGCAGTGCGAAGAGCAGGATCCAGTAGAAGGGGACGAGGGTGAAGACCAGGTAGATCCCCAGCGGCAGGTAGATCTGCCAGCGCGGTACCTCGTCCCAGGCGCGGCGGACCTTCCCGGGTCGCTGCGGGGGCTCCTCGGCCGCGGGCGCGGACGTCACCGGTACGGTCCTCTCGGCGTCCTTGGTGATCACTTGGACTCGCCTCCGAACTTGCTCAGCCGCAGATAGACCATCGAGCAGAAGAGCAGGATCACGAACGCGACCGTGGTCAGGGCGGACGCGTAGCCGAAGTTGTGGGCGTCGACGGAGGTGTTGGCGATGTACAGCGGGAGGGTCGTGGTCACTCCGGCCGGTCCGCCGCCCGTCAGGGTGTACAGCAGGTCGACGTTGTTGAACTCCCACACCGCGCGCAGCAGCGTGGAGAGGATGATCGCGTCCTTCAGGTGCGGCAGCGTGATGTGCAGGAACTGCCGGACGCGGCTGGCGCCGTCGACCTCGGCGGCCTCGTACAGGTCCCTCGAGATGGACTGGAGGTCGGCGAGGATGAGGATCGCGAAGAAGGGGACACCACGCCACAGGTCGGCGACGACCGCCGCCGAGAAGACGGTGGAGGTGTCGGAGAGCCAGCTGGTGCCGTACTCTCCGATGCCCATGTCCGCCAGGTAACGGGTGATGCCCGTCTGGGAGTTGTAGAGCAGCACCCAGATCGCGGAGGTCAGCACGCCCGAGACGGCCCAGGGTGAGAAGACCAGCGCGCGGCCGATGGCGCGGCCGACGAACGTCTGGTTGACGATCAGCGCGAGGGCGAGACCGAAGAGCAGCTGCAGCGAGACCTCGACGATCACCCACTTGGCGCTGAAGACGAGGGTGTCCCAGAAGAGGGGGTCCTCGGTGAAGGCGTGGACGAAGTTCTCGAAGCCGGCGAAGCCGTTCCGCCAGGGCTTCGTGGGGTTGTAGTGCTGCAGGCTGTAGTAGAAGACGCTGATGACCGGGTAGGCGATGAAGCCCAGCATGAGCAGGGCGGCCGGGGCGATCAGCAGGTACGGCAGCCTGCGCGGGGTCGCGGAGGCACGGCGCGCACGGCTCCGCGCACGGCTCCGCCGGGGCGGCGCGGGCGGCTTCGCCACGGCTGCGGCTTGGGCCATGACTGGGGCTCCGTTTCTGGGTGTGTCGTGGTGCGTCGTGGTGCGTCGTGGTGCGTCGTGGTGCAGGAAGCGCTTTCTCGCTGTGCATGGGTGCGCGGTTCGGGGTGCGGCTTGTTGTGCGTTGGCGGGTGCGGGTGCGTCGTGGCTGGTCGCGCAGTTCCCCGCACCCCTTGATGAACCGGGGGTTCTCAGCCCGCGTACGGGTCCGGGACCTTGCCCGGTCTGGCCAGGAACTCGAAGTCGCAGCCGGTGTCGGCCTGGGTGATCTGGTCGTTGTAGAGGGCGCCGTAGCCGCGTTCGTAGCGGGTGGGCGGTGGCGTCCACTCGGCGCGGCGGCGCTCCAACTCCTCGTCGTCCACGTTGAGTTGCAGGGTCCGGGCCTCGACGTCGAGGGTGATGGAGTCGCCGGTGCGGACCAGGGCGAGGGGCCCGCCGACGTACGACTCCGGTGCGACGTGCAGGGCGCAGGCGCCGTAGCTCGTCCCGCTCATCCGGGCGTCGGAGATCCGCACCATGTCCCGCACGCCCTGCTTCAGCAGGTGGTCGGGGATGGGCAGCATCCCGTACTCGGGCATCCCCGGACCGCCCTTGGGCCCGGAGTTGCGCAGCACCAGGACGGTGTCCGCGGTGATGCCGAGGGAGGGGTCGTTGATGGTCCGCTGCATGGTCCGGTAGTCGTCGAAGACGACCGCGGGGCCGGTGTGCTTCAGCAGGTGCGGCTCGGCCGAGATGTGCTTGATGACCGCGCCGTCCGGGCAGAGGTTGCCGCGCAGGACGGCGACCCCGCCCTCGGTGGCGACCGGGTTCTCGCGGGTCCGGATGACGTCGTCGTTGTGCACGAGAGCGCCGTCGAGCTGTTCGCGCATCGTGTCGTACGAGACGGTCGGCCGGTCCAGGTGCAGGAGGTCGGTGATCCGGGACAGGAACCCCGGCAGGCCGCCCGCGAAGTGGAAGTCCTCCATCAGGTACGTCTGGCCGCCGGGCCGTACGTTGGCGAGCACCGGGACCGTGCGGGCGATGCGGTCGAAGTCGTCGAGGGTGAGCTTGACGCCCGCGCGGCCGGCCATCGCGATGAGGTGGATGACCGCGTTGGTGGAGCCGCCGAGTCCGAGGACGGTGGTGACGGCGTCCTCGAAGGCGTCGGCGGTGAGGATGTCGCTCAGCTTCCGGTCCCTGTGGACCAGTTCGACGATGCGGAGACCGGCGGCGGCCGCCATGCGGTCGTGGCCGGAGTCGACGGCCGGGATGCTGGACGCGCCCGGCACGGTGACCCCGAGGGCCTCGGCGGCGGCGGTCAGCGTGGACGCCGTCCCCATGGTCATGCAGTGCCCCGGCGAACGCGCGAGACCGGACTCCAGCTCGGTCATCTCGCAGTCGCCGATGAGCCCGGCGCGCTTGTCGTCCCAGTACTTCCACATGTCGGTGCCGGAGCCGAGGACCTCGTTGCGCCAGTGTCCCGGCAGCATGGGCCCGGCGGGCACGAACACGGCCGGCAGGTCGACGGAGGCGGCGCCCATGAGCAGCGCGGGCGTCGATTTGTCGCAGCCGCCCATCAGCACGGCCCCGTCGACGGGGTAGGAGCGCAGCAGTTCCTCGGTCTCCATCGCGAGCATGTTGCGGTAGAGCATGGGGGTCGGCTTCTGGAAGGTCTCGGAGAGGGTCGAGACCGGGAACTCCAGCGGGAAACCGCCCGCCTGCCAGACACCCCGCTTGACCGCCTGCGCGCGATCCCGGAGGTGCACATGACAGGGGTTGATGTCCGACCAGGTGTTGAGGATCGCGATGACCGGCTTGCCGAGGTGCTCCTCGGGGAGGTAGCCGAGCTGGCGGGTACGGGCCCGGTGGCTGAAGGAGCGCAGG
Organism: Streptomyces sp. MB09-02B; assembly: GCF_033794485.1. Classification (NCBI taxonomy): domain Bacteria; kingdom Bacillati; phylum Actinomycetota; class Actinomycetes; order Kitasatosporales; family Streptomycetaceae; genus Streptomyces; species Streptomyces sp. MB09-02B. The sequence continues at coordinate 11,938 of NZ_JARGEE010000008.1, read as the reverse complement.
CCGTCGGTGCCGTACCACTGGTGGCTGCGGAGGTCCTCGGGACGCTTGCGCGCCCCGGTCCGCCCGGTGTCGTGCTCGGTGTTCGTCACAGGGACCACCCGGCGGCTATGGCGGCGACCTCGGCGCGTTCGTCCTCGGGCAGGTGCCTGCTCGGGGCCCGGACGTCGCGGCGGCAGAGGCCGAGGGCGGCGAGGGCCTCCTTGACGACGGTGACGTTGTTGGCGGAGCCGTTGGCGGCCCGCAGCTCCTCGAAGCGGCGGATCTGCTCCCAGACCTTCATGGCGGCCGGGAAGTCACCCGAGCGAAGCGCTTCGATCATGTTCAGCGAGACGGCCGGAGCGACGTTCACCAGGCCCGAGGTGAAGCCGGTGGCGCCGGCCGAGAAGTAGGAGGGCGCGTACGGCTCGGCGAGTCCGGCCACCCAGACGAAGCGTTCCAGACCGGCGTCGCGGGCGAAGGCGGCGAAGCGCGCGGCGTCCGGCACCGCGTACTTGACGCCGATCACGTTCGGGCAGGCGTCGGCGAGTTCGGCGAGGCGTTCGCCGGTGAGCTGGGCGTTGCGGATGTAGGGCACGACGCCCAGTTCGGGCACGGACTCCGCGATCGCCCGGTGGTAGTCGACCCAGCCGCTCTGCGAGACGTAGGGGTGCACCGGCTGGTGGACCATCACCATCTGCGCCCCGACCTCGCGGGCGTGCTGGGCGGAGGCGACGGCGGTCGGCACGTCGTGTCCGACGCCGACCAGGACGACGGCACCCCGGTCGCCGACCTCGTCCATGGTCAACTCGGTGACCAGGCGGCGCTCTTCGGGGGTGAGGGCGTAGAACTCACCGGTGTTGCCGTTCGGGGTGAGGGTGGTGACACCGCCGTCGAGCAGCCGACGCAGCAGGGCCCGGTGGGCGCCCTGGTCGACGGTGCCGTCCTCGGCGAACGGAGTCACCGGGATCGCCACCACGTCGGCCAGGGCCGTCCGTTGGGTCTCGAACGTCACGCTGCTCATGGATGACCTTCCTCTGCAAGGAGTTCTTGGAGGACTGCGGAGGGCCGGCGGGGCGCCGCGTCGCGCGGCGCCGCCGTCCCTCGTGGACTCGGGGGCTTGCTGGTCCTGCGGTCGTGCCGGTCCTGCCGATGGTGCCGGTCGTGCGGGCCTCACCGGCCCCGCGGGCTCACCGCTCCCGCGGCCTCACTGGGTCTGCTGTTCCTCGCGGGCCCCCGGGAAGGCCCGCTCGACGAACGACGCGATGTGCGCGTACAGGGCGGCGGCGGCACCGTCGGCGTCGCCGTCGAGGGCGAGCCGCAGGATCTCCCGGTGTTCGGTGGCCTCCCGCTCCCAGGAGGGGTCGGCGGCCCAGGCGACGGCCGAGACCAGGGCGGCCTGGTCACGCACCTCGTCCAGCATCCGGCCGAGCAGCGGGTTGCCGCACGGTACGTACAGCGCGCGGTGGAACTCCCGGTTGGCCAGCGAGCGTTCGGCGGTGTCCGTGGCCTCGTCGGCCCTGGTCAGCGCGTCGCTCGCCGCGTCCCACGGGGCACCGCGCCGCACCGAGCGGCGCAACGCCTCCGGCTCCAGGAGCAGCCGTACGTCGTAGACCTCGCGCGCCATGTCCGCGTCCACCATGCGCACCGTGACGCCCTTGTACTGGCTCATCACGACGAGCCCGGTCCCGGCCAGCGTCTTGAGGGCCTCGCGCACGGGCGTCTTGGACACCCCGAACTGCGCGGCCAGTTCGGTCTCGACCAGCGCCTGACCGGGCGTCAACTGCCCGGTGAGGATGCGGTGCTTGATCCCCTCCAGCACGAACTGCGTGCGGGACGGGATCGGCGTGGGCACAGCGGTCATGCGCGCCTCTCGGATCTCACGTATGCGATCTCACGTATGGGATCTCCCATATCGCGTCTCATATATGACGTACGAAGTACGACGCGTTGAAGGTAGGGAGGGCTCCCGTGTTTCGTCAATGCTTCTGACGAAAGAAGATGTGCGCGCGGTCACATGATCTTGGTGTCACCCGGTTGATCCCGGCGTCACACGGTGTGGGTGTCCCCCACCCGCGCGCTGTCCGTCGGCCCGCCGAAGACCACCGCCGCCCGCCCGGTCGCCCCCTCCGGAGTGAGCGTGGGGCCCACATGGGTGATCAGCAGTCGGCCGGCGCCCTTGGCGTACCTCCCGGCCTCCTCCGGGGTGAGGTGCACCCGGGGTTCGCCTTCGCGATGCGCGTCGATGTCCGCCTCGCACAGGAACAGGTCGGCGCCGCCCGCGAGCGCGCCCAGCTCCTCGCACGGCCCGCTGTCCCCGGAGTAGGCGAGGACTCGCCCCTGGCACTCGGCGCGCAGCCCGTACGCCTCCACGTCGTGGGCGACGGCGCGGGCGGTGAGGGTGAGGTTCCAGTGCCGGACGGTGTGGCCGTCGTACAGGGGACGGAAGTCGAACACCCCGTTCAGGGAGGTGGGGTCCGAGCGTCCGAGGAACCCGGCGACCCGGGCCGCGCAGTCGCCGGGCGCGTAGACCGGCAGCGGCGCCGGCAGAGTGAGTCCGCCGTAGGCGAACCCGTACAGCGCGGACATCAGGTCCGCGCTGTGGTCCGCGTGCAGGTGGGAGATCCAGATCGCCGTGAGCCGGGTGGGGTCCGTGTGCCGCTGCAACTCGGCGAACGTGCCGAAGCCCGCGTCCACCCATATCTCGGCGCCGCCGCCGCGCAGCAGATACCCGGAGGCGGGCCTGTCCGGGCCGGGGTGAGGGGAGGCGGTGCCGAGGACGGTGAGGCTCAGGGGCATGCTCGGGAGCGTACGGACGCGGGCGGGGGCGCGTGCCGCGTTTGTGCGTTCTTTCGCGGGTTGCTCATGGTGTTGCTCGCGGGATGGCCGTTATGGCTTCCACCGGGGATCACGTCCGCTCAGACCGATCACACGGTCGATCAGCGGCTCGTCGTCCGGGACGGGCACGACCGGGCCGAAGATCTCGCCGCGCGAGGGGTCGTCGACCGACGCCTCGAGGAAGGCGTGCGTCGCGGTGAGGGCCGGCGGATCGGCTTCGTACGGCTGACCGGTCGCCCGTGCGAGGTCCCAGCCGTGCACGACGAGTTCGTCCGTCGCCACGGCCCCGGCGACGGCCCCCGGCAGCGACACCCCGCCCGCCCGGGTCTCCCCCGTCCACGCGGCCGGGTCCCGCCAGACCTCCGCGAGCTCGTCGAGCACCCGCGGCAACGTCTCGCGCCAGCCGGGCCCGATGTCGGGCAGCGCCGCCTGCGGGTCGGTGTCCGTCGTGGCCCCCAGCTCCTTGCGGCCCGCGTCCCGGAAGGCGGTGGCGAGCCCGAGCAGATGCCCGAGGAGGTGGCGCACCGCGTACTCCGGGCACGGGGTGGGGCCGGCGAGCTGGTCGTCCCGGACGGCCGCGACGAGCCGGGCGACGGCCCGGGTCTGCGGGCCGAGGTCGAGGGGGATCGGGCCGTGGTCGGTCATGCGGTACTCCTTCGCCGGTCTTCGTCCTTCGTGTTCGTTGAAGTGCTCTCCCGGCTGAAGCCGGGAGACTCCTGCTTACCTTGCGGCAGCGGGCTTGACGCGCTTGGCGCGCCTGACGACTGCCCTCCCGGCAGCCGGGACGAGCGCGAGGCCCATCCGGTACAGGTGCAAAACGTTGCGGGCTGCGTTGTGGTCGGCGTTGCCCGACCAGCCGCAGTCCGGGTTCTTGCACACGAACACGGCCTGGGACTCCCGGCTCCCCGGCGTGGTGAAGCCGCACGCCGAGCAGCGCCGGGAGGTGCCAGGAGCAGGGACCTTTACCAGGGTGCCGCCGAGTTGGGCGGTCTTGTACGCCAGCATGGTGACGGTGCGGCCCCAAGCCTCCCCGCTGATGGAGCGGTTCAGTCCGGACTTCTGGGCAACGTTCTTCCCCGGCTCCTCAACCGTTCCCCTGGCGGACTTGACCATGTTCGTGATGGTGAGTGCTTCGACCACGACCGTGCCGTACGTGCGGGCGATGGCGGTGGTCGTCCGGTGCTGCCAGTCCAGGGCCCGACGCTTGGCTTTCGCGCGGAGTTCTGCGATCTGGTCGTAGGTGCGCTGCAGCCGGCGGCTGGTGCGCTCGCCGTGTTTACGGTGCTGCTTGCGCTGTGCGGCGCGCCGCTCCAGATGCAGGAGCCTGTCCTTCTCCTTCTCCGTCAGCCACTCGCCGTGCTCGTACGTTTCGCCGTCCGAGAGGGCAAGGGGCACGGTGACGCCCACGTCGATACCAATGTCCGGCCCTTCGTGGGGCTCGGGATTACCCTGAAGGGTCTGGACACGGAAGGCGATGTGCCAGCCGAGCGCGTCCTTGATCAGTCGGGCCCCGGTGATCCGGTTGCCCGCGTCGGCGCGCTTGCCGACCGGAAGGTCTTTGGTCCACCGGAAGCGGACCCTGCCCACCTTGGGAAGGTTGACCATGCCCCACCGGCGGTGCACGCGGGTGATGTTCAGGTCTCGGCCCTGCGGGATGTCCACGGACATCACCGTGCGGAACCGGCCCTTGAAGTTCGGGGCGTCGGCGCGGCCGTCCCAGCAGTTCTTCCACGCCTGGAAGTACGTCTTGAGTACCGCTTGCGCGGCTTGCGCGGGCAGGACGGCGAGGAAGTCGATGTCCTTGCGGGCCTGGCGGATCGCGGCGTCCGCGTTCGCGAGGGTCCGCTTTTCCTTCGGCATCATCTGCCACCACGCGTGCAGCAGGTTCCACATCGCGCGGGCCGCGTGCGCCTGGTCATCCGCTGCGCGAATCCCGGCAGGCGACAGCGCAAGCCGGGCGCGGTGCCCGAACTGCCGCTTGACCAGGATGTTGTGACTCACACTCGAGAACCTAGCATTGGTTTATGTCACCGCGATGGAACCCTAATCCCGATGTCAGAACCGGTCGCCATGTTGTCCATAACCTGCACGCTCACTTGGTTTTCGTCACTAAATACAGACGGAAGGCGTTCACTGACGCCATGCTGACCCGCACCGAAGAGATCATGCGGGAAGTCTGCACCGACTTCGAAGCCGAGCTGAAACAGTTCAACGGCGAACAGGACCACGTCCACCTGCTCGTGCACTACCCGCCCAAGGTCCAGCTCTCCAAACTGGTCAACTCCCTCAAGGGCGTCAGCTCCCGCAGACTCCGCCAGGAATACGACAGCCACGTCCGCCGGTACCTGTGGGGCGGACACTTCTGGTCCGGCTCCTACTTCGCCGGATCATGCGGCGGGGCGCCCCTGACCGTCGTCAAGCAGTACATCGAAAACCAGCAAAGTCCCGTCTGACCGTCACCCCGAAGACGCAGAGCACTCCGGCACTCCGCGCCTCCGACCCAAAGATGGCCCTTCACTCCCGCCCTGAAGGGCGGAGCACTGGCCAAGATCAGAGGTAGACCGCCGGCGTCGCGGGAACTCATCGCCCGCGCGCCGTCCACCTGTCCCGGTGACGATTCCTAGGGCATCCGCCCGATCCCCCGGCCGGGGTCTTAGCGCCACGCTCACCGAACATGACATCCACGACATGGGCGGTGCGGCGCGTGCTCCGGGACCGTGACGCGGGGCTGTATCTGGCCGGGGTGGTGGTCTCGGGCCTCGGTTCGTCGGCGATGTGGCTGGTCGCGGGCGTCTGGGCCAAGGACCTCACCGGTTCGGACGCGCTGGCGGCGCTGTGCGCGTTCGTGCTGTGGGCCCCGCTGCTCGCCGGGCCCCTCCTGGGCGGCCTCGCGGACCGCGCCCGCCGCCGCGCGCTCCTCATCACCACCGACCTCGGCCTGGCCGCCCTCCTCCTCACCCTCTTCGCCGTCGACGCCCCGGGCGACCTGTGGCTCCTCTACGCGGTCCTCCTCGTCTACGGCACGGCGGGTGTCGTCCACGACGCGGCGGAGTCGGCCCTCGTCGCCACCACCGTCGCCCCTTCCCTCCTCGGCGACTTCAACGGTCTGCGCATGACGGCGAACGAGGGCATGAAGCTGCTGGCTCCCCTGGCGGGGGCAGGTCTGTACACGGCGTACGGCGGAGCGACGGTGGCCCTGCTGGACGCGGTGACGTTCGCGGCGGCCGCGGGGCTGTACGGGCTGGTGCGGGAGCGGGTGATGGACGGGAAGGAAGCTCCCGAGGACGGGAAAGGGGCTCCCGAGGGCGCGCGCACGCCTCGGGGTGTGCCCGCCGAGGGCGCGCGCCCGCCTCGAAGTGTGCCGACCGAGGGCGACCGCGCCCCGCGAGACTCCCGAACGGCCGAAAGCGTCCGTCGTCTGCTGCGCGACGCGCGTCTGCGTCCCCTAGTGCTGGCCGGTGGCGCGACCATGCTGCTCTCGGGGGTCAACGGCTCCTTGATCTTCGCGGTGGTCGAGTCCCTCGGCCGCTCCCCCGCCTACGCCGGCCTCCTCCACGTAGCCCAGGGCGTCGGCTCGCTCGTCGTCGGCCTGGCCACGGGCGTCCTCCTGCGCCGCCTGGGCGAACGCCGCTTCGCCGCGTACGGGATCGCCCTGACCGGGGTGGCGGTGGCGCTGCGCGCCGTCCCCGACGACACGGTGGCCCTCGGGTGCGCCGCGGCGATCGGCGCCGGCCTTCCGTGCGTCCTCGTCGCCACGCTCACCGCGGTGCAGCGCGTGACCCCGCCCCACCTGCTGGGCCGCACCACGGCCACCGCCCACACCCTGCTGTTCGCCCCGACGGCGGTGGGCATGGCGCTCGGCGCGGGCCTGGTGGGGCCGGTCGGCCTCCCGGTGCTGTCGGTGACGGTGGGGGCCGTCTCCCTCCTGCCGGCGGCCGCGCTGCTGCGCCGTCCTTGACCCGTGCGGGACCCTGTAGGCATGGGACCAGGCATGGGACAGGTGAGCTGTGACCTCACGATCTCGCTCGACGGCTTCTCGGCGGGGCACCACCAGACCGAGGATCGCCCGTTCGGCGACGACGGCGGAGACGGTTCGGGCGCCGCGCTGCACGCCTGGATGTTCGACACTCCCGAGGAGAACCGGGCCGAGATCGACCGGCTGGGCACCGCCGGGGCCTTCGTCATGGGGCGCAACATGTTCGGCCCGGTGCGCGGCGCGTGGGACCGGCCGTGGAACGGCTGGTGGGGCGACGATCCGCCGTTCCACGCACCGGTGTTCGTCCTCACCCACCACCCGCGCGACCCGCAGCCGATGGCGGGCGGCACCACGTTCCACTTCGTCACCGACGGGATCGCCGCCGCGCTCGCCCGGGCCCGCGCGGCGGCCGGCGGGGACGACGTCACCGTCCTCGGCGGCGCGACGACCGTCAACCAGTTCCTGACCGCCGGCCTGGTCGACGAACTACGCCTGCACGTAACCCCGTTCACCCTGGGCTCCGGCACCCGCCTCTTCGAGGACGTCCCGCCGCTCCGGCTGGAGCAGGTGGCCTCCCGTTCGACGAGCCTGGTCACCCACCTGACGTACCGCGTGGCGCGCTGAGCCGGGAGGGCTCCGTGATCCGCCCCGCCCGGCTCACCCCACCGCCGTCAGCGCCTCCCGCGCCGCCGCCAGGTCCTGGTCCGACGCCAACCCCGCGTGATACAGCCGGAGTTCCGTCGCGCCCAGTTCCGCCGCGCGGCCCGCGTCCTCGGCCAGGGTGACGGGGCTGCCGCCCATGCCCGACACGATGCCGAAGTTGGCGGCCAGGACGGCGCCCTCCGCGCCGACCTCGGCGAAGGCCGGCAGCAGGCCCGGGCCGCCCGCGCACGGGACGACCACGCCGTCCGCCACGCCGAGGATGTGCGCGGGGTCGACGCCCGGGTTGGCGCCGCAGTGGTACGTCACGGGGTCCGCGTGCAGCAGGATCCGGAACCCGGCGGGCGCGGCGGCCCGCACCGCCTCGACGGCCGTCTCCTGGAGGGAGCGGGCGATCGCGTCGCGCCACGCGCGCGTGGCGGTCGCCCGGTCCGCGCCGAGGAGCTTCTCCACGGCCGGCCAGCCCTCGTCGACGGCCTCGCCCCGCCACAGCGGTTCCAGCGCCTCACGCACGGCCGCCGCCAGTTCCTCGGGGTCCTGCCCGGCCTCGGCGTAACCGGCGCGGCAGGTCACGCAGAAGCAGAGCGACATCAGGTACTGCCCGGCGTCCCCGAGCCCGACACCGCCCGTCTTGTCGTGGGCGTGCAGGTGGGAGATCCCGTACCAGCCGAGCGACTCCAGTTCCGTGCCGCGGGCGCCCGGCCGGACCGCCGCCTCCACGGCCAGGTCGACGAGGTACTCCCGGGTCGCCTCCTGCGCCACGCACGGGGCCCACGGATACCGGTCGCCGTAGGCGTTGACCACGGAGGTCGACGGGTGCTCGGCGCCGAGCCGGGAGTTGTGGGCGAGGACGACCCAGGTGTGCACCTCCAGGCCGGCGTGCGCGAGGGCCGTCGCCGCCTCGCCGAACGCGTCGCCCGGCGCCCACTGCCCCGCCGGGTACGGCCGCAGCGTACGGCCCTCCCAGCGCACCCCCGGCGGGTACAGCACGGCCGCGTGCTCGGCGGTGACGATGCGGTGCCGGGGGTGGCGGGGGGTGAGCGCGCGGGTGGAGTGGTACGCGGAGGCGAGCGTCACCTGCCCCACGCCCAGCCCCGCGATGCGCTCCGCGGCGGCCGGGTCCCCGTTGACGTCCCACGGGTAGACGAACGTCGACGCCTTCACTAGCCCTCCTGGCACTCTTCCAGCAGCGCGTGTCCGCGCTCGATCAACTGGCCCAACTGCTTGACGTGTTCCTCGGCCGGCTCGTGCAGCGGCGGCCGTACGCCGCCCACATCCAGTCCCCGTAGCCGTACCCCGGCCTTGACCAGTGACACGGCATAGCCCCGGCCCTTGGCGCGGAGTTCGACGAAGGGCCGGTAGAACCCGTCGAGCAGCCGTTCCACGATCGCACGGTCACCGGCTTCGAGCGCCCGGTGGAAGGCGAGGGCGATCTCCGGGACGAAGCAGAAGACGGCCGAGGAGTACAGCGGGACGCCGACGCCCCGGTAGGCGGGCTGGGTCAGCTCGGCGGTCGGCAGGCCGTTGAAGTAGAGGAAGTCACCGGCGGCCGGGACCTCGGCGCGTACGGCGCTGACGATCCGCGTCATCAGGTCCAGGTCGCCGACGCCGTCCTTGAGGCCGACGATCCCCTCCGTGCGGGCCAGTTCGACGACGGTGTCCGGGGTGAAGACCGCGTTGTCGCGCTGGTAGACGACGACCGGGAGGGAGGTCGCGGCGGCCAGTTCCCGGTAGTGGCGCAGCAGCCCCTCCTGGGCGGCGACGACGAGGTACGGCGGCAGGGCGAGCAGGCCGTCGGCGCCCGCCTCCTCGGCGAGGCGCGCGTAGCGCACGGCGAGGGCGGTGCCGTAGCCCGCGCCGGCCACCACGGGCACCCGCCCGGCCGTCTCCGCGACGGCGGCCCGGACGCAGCTCTGGAACTCCTCGGGCGTGAGCGCGTGGAACTCGCCGGTGCCGCAGGCGACGAAGACGGCGGCCGCCCCGGCGTCGACGCCCTGGCGGACGTGCGCGCGACAGGCGTCGAGATCGACGGCCCCGTCCGGACCGTACGCGGTGACGGGGAAGAACAGCGGTCCGCTGGGGACCCTGAGCCGGGCGGTGAGAGGGGCTGACGTCACGGGCGCTCCCAAGTCCGAGCCGAAGTCGACGGTCCGAGGCGACGTCGACACGCAGGTCCATATCGCTGATCAGTGTTTACATTTCTGAACAAGAGCACGCTAAGGCGCCCCCACGGGGCCGGTCAAGCCGGGCAACCCCCACCGCACCAGCGATTTCCCGCCTGCGCGCCCCACTTGACGCGCGCGACCGCACTCCTTAGCGTGTCCATGAATGTGAATGTCGGACGCCCATGTGCACGGCTGGCGATGCAAGGAGATCCCCGGATGCCCGCTCCCCGCACCGTTCTGCTCACCGGCGCCGCCGGTGGACTAGGCACCCTGATGCGGGACCTGCTCCCGGCGTACGGCTACGAGCTGCGCCTGCTGGACCTGCAGCCCGTCGAGGGCGCGCCGGACGCGATCACGGCCGACCTCGCCGACAAGGAGGCCGTACGCGAGGCCGTACGGGGCGTCGACGCGATCATCCACCTCGCGGGCATCTCGTTGGAAGCCTCCTTCGAGAAGATCCTCAGGGCGAACATCGAGGGAACCTACAACCTGTACGAGGCCGCCCGCGCGGAGGGCGTGCCCCGTGTCGTCTTCGCCTCCTCCAACCACGCGGTGGGCTTCACGCCCCGCCCCGGCGACGGGGACCCGCTGATCCCGGTCGACACCCCGCACCGCCCCGACACCTTCTACGGCCTGTCCAAGTCCTTCGGCGAGGACCTGGCGCAGTTCTACTGGGACAAGCACGGCCTGGAGACGGTCTCGGTCCGCATCGGCTCCTGCTTCCCCGAGCCGACCAGCGTGCGCATGCTCTCGCTCTGGATGAGCCCGGCCGACGGCGCCCGCCTCTTCCACGCGGCCCTGACCGCCGAGCACGTCGGCCACACCGTCGTCTACGGCTCCTCCGCCAACACCCGCCTGTGGTGGGACCTCTCCTCCGCCCGCGCCCTCGGCTACGACCCCCAGGACGACTCCGAGCCGTACGCCGAGAAGCTCATCGCCGAACAGGGCGAGCTGGACCCCGCGAACGAGGCCCACGCCAACCTCGGCGGCCACTTCGTGAGCGACCCGCCGATCTGGCCGTTCTGACCGCGCCGGAGCGGACCCAAGGGTTCGCGCGTCGTACGGGAAACGAGGGCCGTACGGCGTGCGGAAGGAGCGGGCGGGCACCGAACGGGCCCGCCCGCTCCCGTATGCGGGCACGCCCGCTGCCCGATCCCCCCTCCGCCCCAGGTCCGCGAGGGGCCCCGGCCGTGCGAAACGGTCACGGACGGGCAGCATCGGACCCGCAACAGGCCTGGTCGGCGCCGCGCACCCGCTGTAGAACTTCCCCCAGGGCCCGCACCGGGCCCGAACGGGCAGCAGCACGGCGAGGGCTGCGACGGCGAGGGAGAGCGGGTGTCGGCCATGAGCGCGGAGGAGAGGCAGCGCGAGATCGTCAGGGCCGCCCGCCGCACGGGCGCGGTCGACGTCGCCGAACTCGCGGTCGCTCTGGGCGTCGCCAAGGAGACCGTACGGCGTGATCTGCGCGCCCTGGAGGACCACGGCCTGGTCCGCCGTACGCACGGCGGCGCGTATCCCGTGGAGAGCGCCGGTTTCGAGACGACGCTCGCCTTCCGCGCCACCAGCCACGTGCCCGAGAAACGCCGGATCGCCGCCGCGGCGGCGGAACTGCTGGGCGACGCGGAGACGGTCTTCGTCGACGAGGGCTTCACCCCGCAGCTCATCGCCGAGGCGCTCCCCCGGGACCGGCCACTGACCGTGGTCACCGCCTCGCTCGCCACGGCGGGCGCCCTCGCCGAGACGGGCAGCACCACCGTGCTGCTGCTCGGCGGCCGGGTACGCCCCGGCACCCTCGCCACCGTCGACCACTGGACGACGAGGATGCTGGCCGGTTTCGTCATCGACCTCGCGTACATCGGCGCCAACGGCATCACCCGCGAACACGGCCTCACCACCCCCGACCCGGCCGTCAGCGAGGTCAAGGCCCAGGCGATCCGCGCCTCCCGGCGCACGGTCTTCGCGGGCGTCCACACCAAGTTCGGCGCGGTCAGCTTCTGCCGGTTCGCCGAGGTGGGCGACCTGGACGCGATCGTCACGAGCACGCTGCTGCCGACGGCGGAGGCCCACCGGTACTCGTTGCTGGGGCCCCAGGTCGTCCGCGTCTGACACCACCGACCTCTCCCCTCCCTACTTCACTCCACTCCACCCCACCCCACCTCCCCTCGCCTCGAAGAGACCCATTTCTCCCCATACGTCCAGGAGCGATCCATGCGAATCCCGAGCCGACGGAGGCCGCGCGCACTCGCCGCGGTCGCCGCAGGGACGCTGCTCGCCCCGCTTCTCTCCGGCTGCTGGACCGGGGCGAGTGCGCGCGGCCTCCGTC